>CALMBI010000146.1 GCA_937860115.1 uncultured Arcobacter sp.
GTTTAAAATCAGTTACCATACCGTTATGCAACTCATCACTTTCAAGATGGACAATAATTTTACCTTGATGACCATGAAGATGACGACACATCAAACAATCATCAAGTGCATATTCTTTATTCAACTCTTGTGACCAAACACGATGCCCATAACAAAAGTCAAATTGTTTACTTATATTCCATTTCATCCTTAGATTTTAACATAATGTTTATAAAAATCTATTTTTCAATGGGAACTTGTTACAATAGAGTAACCAAAGAACATAGGAGTTTTTTATGTTACGATCATTTATTTATGGGCTATTTATTGTGCTTTTTAGTGGATGTGGAGCACAAGTTGCACTCACATGTCAAGGTGCTGGTGGATGCAAAGGGGATGGAACATGCTATGGTGTTACAACTGAAAAATCAGATATTAATGCTTATTGTGTAGGGATAAGTAGCTGTGATGGAAAATCACGTTGCACAAAGTTTAAATACCTTGATGAGAGTGCAAATGACACATGTGATGGATTTAGCACTTGTGAAGGTCTAAACAAATGTGAAGGGATCTCTAGTTGCGCTACAAAACTATTATCATGTGATGGAAAAATAAGTTACAACGAAGATAAAACGATCATTTATTGCGATGGTGTAGGGATGTGTGAAGGAAAAGGAACTTGCGAAGGAAAAGGTCATTGCGGTGGAGAAGCAACCTGTAATGGAGAAGGACTTTGCACAGGATCTGCTTCATGTATTGGAAATGGAAAATGTTTTGGTCAAGGATTATCATCTTCTGGACTCTCTGCTTGCGTTGGATATGCCAAATGTAAAGGGGTTGAGGGATGTGCTGGAAAACCTGGTGTTACAGTAGATATAACAGACCTAGATTTTAAAGAGGTATTACCTACAAATCTTTTTGAAAAATCAAAATAAAAAAGAGCTCAAAACTCTTTTTTATTCCTCCTCTTTTGGTGCACTAAATAATATTTCAAATGTTGAGCCTTCATTTTCGATACTCTCAATATGAAGTGTAAAATTATGCAATGCTACTATATTTGATACTAAAGATAGTCCAACACCCAAAGAATTATTCCATCCATTTGTAGAAACTCTATAAAACTTTTTAGTGATCTTGTCGATCTCTTTTTCATTGATTCCTATTCCGTGATCTTGTATTGATATTTTATTTTCATAGAGTTTTATTGTTACTTTATCTTGAGAATATTTTAAAGCATTCTCTATCAAATTGATCACAGCTACACCCAAAAGTGTCTCATCTACTTTTTTAATAACATCTTTCCCCTCAAACACTATATCTCTATTTGGATAACTTGCCATGATATCTTCAACTTGCATTTGCACTATCTCTCTGATATTCGCAAGATGAAGTTTATTCTCCATTTTTCCATCATCAAGTCTTATAGTGAGTCTTAGTCTATCGATCATATTCGTCATTTTTTTACTGCTTGAAGCGATCTTTTGCAAAAACTTTTCTCTTATTTTTTCATTGATATCTTTATCTGCAAGAAGCGTTTGAGTATATCCACTTATTACAGCTATCGGATTTTTAAACTCATGACTAATCGCACTGATAATATCATCTTTTTGTTTATTTGAAAGTTTGAGTTTTGCTGTATATTTCGACTTTTGTTTATCTTTTTTTGAAAGTGATTCAGACACTTTTGTTAAAAGTTGCGTGATACTATACAGTTCAAAAGAATAATTTGAAGTGATAATTTCAGCTCTTTTTTGACGTGCAAGATTTTCTAAAAACTCCAAAATCCTATTGATCTCTTCTTGTAAATTTGTACTTATTTTTAATGTTACCAAAAAAGCAAATGAGATAAATACAAAAAAGACTGCCCCAACTTTAAGTCCCATTGTTAAAAAATCACTATTGATTTTTTCAAGATCCCTAGCTATCCTTACATAATACTCTTTATTATTCAGTTTTATCTCTTTTGCTACATATAAAAGATCTTTTTGTAGAGTCTGACTATATCTTATAGAATACCCATAATGATTTGATCGTGCTTGGATAATCTCTACTCTTCCTAAATGGTTTTCTAAAAGGGATTTATCTTTATCACTTTCAGCTATAACTACACCCTCTTGATCGATTATCGTTATCCTTAGCCCTACAAGTTTATTGAGCTCTTTTACTCTTTGATCAATATTTTCAATACCATCTAAATTAGCACTAAAAATCTCAATATTATGTAAAAGATCAATTTTTGTTTGTTCTACATATACCTCTTTGATTGTGACATAAAAAACAATTCCAAGCATCAAAAAAAGACCAAGAAAGATAAGAAGAAATTTACGAAGAAAAATATTATGAAGTTTTAGCATCACTATTACTTATTTATCATCAGGTGTTGAAGCGAACATATACCCTTCACTTCGAACCGACTTTATATAATCTTTTTCCCCTGTGGGATCAATTTTCCCTTTGAGCCGTTTGATTGCGACATTTACTGTTTTTTGTTTTGTATCGATACTATCTCCCCAAACATTTTCTAGCAAAAGATCACGAGAAAGGAGAACATCTTTATTTTTAATCAGTTCAAGTAATAAGTCATGCTCAAGATGAGTAAGTTCTACAAATTTATCTTCAATATAAAATTTTTTACTATTTGCTTTGTAGACAATATCTCTTACCTTTAAAACATCAAACACACCTGATGTTCTTTTTAAAACCGCTTTTACTCTCGCTTTTAAAACATCAAGATGAAATGGTTTGGTGATATAATCATCAGCGCCCCTTTGGAACCCTTCTAATATATCATCATCACTATCTTTTGCGGTGATATAGATCACTGGTTGATTGTATCCTTTTTGCCTAAGTGATTGGATAAAAATACTCCCTTCTGTATTTGGAAGATTTCTATCCATCAAAATAAGACTAATATTTTCTTCATCTAAAATTTGTTCAACTGCAAGTGTATCAACACATCCAATCACATCATATCCCTCTTTACCAAGTGTATATTCTATAAGTTCTAAAAGATCTGCATCATCTTCAACTGCTAAAATTGTAAACATCTTTTCCTCTTTATCATTTTTAAAGTTGGTGAACCTGTTCACCACTTTTTGCATAGATCAATAACGCTGCAATACTGACAGCTCGATCTGCTACTTTTTCACTTTTTCTCAGTGCACTTAACATATTATGATAATCAATAAATTCTAAACTTTTTGTTTCATTTTTGCAAATATTCATCTCAAGCATATCATAAAGATCATCTGTTTTACTCTCTGCAATCAAAGCTTGAGTCATATACGATTCAATCTCATCAGCATAATCTGTTGTCAAAATTTTGATAGTATATCTCAAACTTTCAATAGTTGATCTTTGCATAGGTATTGCAAACTCGTTTATCATTTCAATATTAACTTTACCACAAACTTCCTCAAAACCATTCACAAACGATCTTGTGTTGGATGATGCTCTTAAAAGCTCATTTGTAATTTTAAAAAAAGAGACAAGTTCCCTCAAATCTTTCCCCTCAGGAGCAAAAAGCGCAATCGTTGTCACAATTATCTTATCAATATCTTCAGTTTTTTGTGTAACATTTTTTAAAAGCAATTTAGCTTTTTCAAATTTTTCTCTATTACAATCTTGAAGAGATTCTAAAATAATCTGATTTGAATCTAAAAGTCTATTTAAAATCTCCAAGACAGAAAATTTTATTTTGTCTTTTTTTATTTGATATTTATCTAGCACTCAAATCCCCTCTTTTAAATTCCTAAAATTATATGATCTAATGATTACCACTAAATTACAAAAAAGATGGTTACAAAAAATAATTTCTATTTTTAGAAAAAATAAAAAAAGATTCGCTAAAATATCAACTCTAAAAATTTACCTATTCAAATCACAAGATTTTTATATAGTAATTATTCAAAAGGAACTCAATGGAAAAAAGTAGCGATGCCCCCTCGGGCAGTAGTTTTAAGTATTTTGTAGATGATTACTGGGATATATTTGTCGGTATTGCATCTGTTTTACTCTCTTTTTATTTTCACAAATTAGGTTATGGTGGTTTTGCCACATTTTTTGCAGCTGTTGGTATTGGTTGTTTATCTTTAAGTGTTTCAGAAGTTGCTGAGATTCTCTCTTCAAGATTACAAGAACCTTATGGTAGTTTAGTACTTACTCTCAGTGCCGTAGTTGTTGAAATTATGCTACTTTATATCATATTGCTTCAAGCGATCACATCTCCAGAAGTTGTCGAAACAGTAAAAGGTGGTATTATTTCAGCGGTTATCGTTGATATGAATGTTTTACTTGGTGTTGCTGTATTTTTAGGTGGGCTTAAATTTACAGAACAAGAACACAACAAAGAAACTTCAAGCACATACACAACTATTCTTTTTGTAACAGGTATCGCTTTACTCGTACCAAGTTTACTCTCAGAAACAACTCACTCCAAAGAATCTGTCTATTCAGCATCTGTACTTATTTCGATCTTGCTAATGTTTTTTTACATTATTATTATGATTTTTCAGACCAAAACACATACTCACTTCTTTAAACAAACAGCAAGAAGTAGAATATTTAGGATCAAAAGAAAGATGGCTCAAAAAAATGCTGAAGAGGAAGAGGAAGGAACTGATGATTATATCTTTGAAAGATTCAATAATCTTGGTCTTATTTTATCAATTTTTGCGTTCATTGCTATCATCGCACTTGGTGCTGAAATATTTGCTAAAGATGGGGTTCAACTAGCAAAAGAGTATGGGATCTCTGCTGGTATCTCTGGACTTATCATCGCGATTGTTGCAGTGAGTCCTGAGATTATGACCGCTATAAAAGCTGCTAAAAATGATGAGATCCAAAGGGTTGTCAATATCGCTATGGGTGCTTCAACAGTTTCGATCCTTTTAACTGTACCAATCCTTATGACTTTAGCGTATGTAAGTGGGATACGATTTGAACTTGACTTTAATCCTTTAGAGATTGGAGCATTGATTTTAACGATCATCCTTGCATGGAAAACAACTGATGATGGACATACCAACTACTTTGAGGGGATGGCTCATATGGTCTTTTTCGTTGCATTTGCAATTATTGCAGCCTACTATTAAAATCATTTTACAAACTATTACAAAATAATCTCTTAATAGTAATTATTTTGTAATTTCTACCTACTACACTTCAAAAAAATTTGGAGTGTACTCAATGATAAATGTAGAAAAAGAACTACAAAAAAAATTTCCTAAAATTGATTCAAAATTTCCTATGTTTAAAAAATCTATTTTTAAAATTGCAAAAAGAATTATCAAAGAAGATAAAATAAACAATTTTTTAGATGATAATAGTGAATTAGATGGATTTGAATTTATTGAAGCGACATTAGATTATTTTGGATTTGATTTTAGCTTTAAAAATAGTGAAATAGACAACATCCCATCAACTGGAAGAGTAGTGATCATAGCAAACCATCCCCTTGGTGCACTTGATGCTTTATGTTTACTCAAACTTGTAAGTAAGGTGAGAAAAGATGTCAAAATTGTAGCAAATGACTTTTTAGCTGGTATTACAAATCTTGATTCACTCCTGATAAAAGTTGATAATTTTAAAGAAAAACAAGCCAAAGAGAGTATTTCTAAAATATACAAAGCATTAGAAAATGAAGAAGCTGTGATCATTTTTCCAGCAGGTGAAGTGAGTCGAGTAACTCCACTAGGGATTAGAGATGGTAAATGGCACAAGGGCTTTTTAAAATTTGCTAAAAAAACAAAAAGTCCAATTTTGCCTATTTTAGTTGATGGTAAAAATTCAAAAACATTCTATACACTATCGATGCTCAATAAAACATTTTCAACTATTTTACTCTCAGATGAGATGTTCAAACAACAAAATAAATTTCTTCATCTTAAAATTGGTCAATTAATAGAATATGAAAATATTATCCCTAAAGAATTTGAATATGAAAAACTTCCAACACTCTATAAAAAACATCTCTATGGTTTAGCAAAAAATAAAAATCAAATTTTTCAGACTTCAAGCGGAATAGCGCACCAAGAGGATAAAACTGCAATAAAAAAAGAGCTTAAAAAAAGTGAACTCTTAGGTACTACAAATGATGGAAAAATGATCTTTTTATACACCTATATTGAAGATGGTGTTGTATTAAAAGAGATAGGAAGGCTCAGAGAGATTAGTTTTCGAAAAGTCCATGAAGGTGTGAATAAAAAAAGGGATATTGATAAGTTTGATAAATACTACAAACATATTGTTTTATGGGATGAAGAGGAGTTAGAGATCGTTGGAGCTTATCGAATAGGAATTGCTGAAGATATCTATGATGAATATGATTTTGATGGCTTTTATAGCAATTCCCTTTTCAAATTTCAAAAAAACTTCTTACCGTATATGGAAAATTCTATCGAGCTAGGAAGAAGTTTTGTTCAACCAAAATATTGGGGAACAAGGGCTTTAGATTATCTATGGTTTGGGATTGGAGCGTATCTCAAACAAAATCCACATATCAAATATATGTATGGACCTGTGAGCTTAAGTGGTAGTTTTCCACAATATGCAAAAGAATTGATTGTTGATTTTTACACTTATTATTTCAAAGGAGATGGTAAAATTGTTGATCCTAGAAATCCTTTTGAATATGAAACAGCCTATATAGCTTTAGAAAATAATTTTACATTTGATAATTATGAAAAGGATTTTAAAATACTCAAAGACAAACTCAAAAACATAGATGTAAGTATACCCACTCTTTATAAACAATATAGTGAATTATGTGAAGATGATGGTGTAAAATTTTATGGATTTAATGTTGATAATGATTTTAAAGATTGTGTTGATGGATTTATTGTTGTAGAGATAGATAAAATCAAGGAGAGTAAAAGAAATCGCTATATGAACAGACCTAGTCGTTGATAAAAGTAGGATGAGGAACAATTATTTCATTCTTAAATTTTCTATAATACGTGCACAATTTTTTGTATTTGGTTCTATTTGCTAAACTTAATGTATCAAATATAACCACCCTACACTCACTAATGGGCCCAATATTGCAGCTGTGATTCCAAGTAACAAGAAATCTTTACTTTTTACTTTTTGGCTACTATACACTATTGCATTTGGTGGTGTTGAAACAGGTAAACACATAGCATACGAAGCACTAAGAGCCACTGCAATAGCTACCATAGAAGTAGCACTTTGACTAATTGTTGCAGCTACAGCAATAACGATAGGTAACATAATATTCGTAGCAGCCGTATTACTCATAAAATTTGAAATAACAACCACAATATATGAAAAAATAAGCATAATCCAAAGTGCTGACATACCATCAGTTGGTATCAAAGTTGCAATATACAGATCAAGCCCTGTTTTTGAAACACCAAGCCCAAGGCTAAGTCCACCAACTATCAAAATAATAACATCCCATCTAATTTTTGTAATATCATCTGCATCTATGATCCCAAACAATGTAAATCCAATAATCGGTATCAAAGAGACTACTGTTGTTAGTATATGGTGTAGAGGACTCGTAAGCCATAAAATAACTGTAACAATAAAAATGCCAATAGTGACTTGTTTTTTCCAACTTGGGATTGTAGGTTTTTTTGTAAATTTGATCGTTGAATCATCAAAATGTTCCACCTCTTTGATCATTTGTAGATCGATATTGGTTTCAGTTGATGGATATTTTTTTAAAACTAACCATCGTAATATAAATACTACTATCATAGCTGGAGGTAATGCCAAAATGATCCACTCTACAAAAGAGGGTGCATTTGCTCCAAGAGCTCCAACGGCTATTGCATTTGGTGGAGTTCCTATAATTGTAGCCATCCCTCCTAAATTTGATCCTATAACTACAGCTAATAAAATTGCTGTTCCAAATGGATTATCTTGTTTGATTTTGTCTAATAGCGGTAATACAATCGTCATCATCATTACAGCTGTTGCGGTATTGGATACAAACATTGAAAGTGCAAAAGTTATAACGATAATTCCAGTTAAAATATTATGTGGCTTATTCCCTACAAAAAATAAAACTTTTTTTGCAAGCCATACATCAAGCTTTGTTTTTGAAGCTGCAGCAGCCATAATAAATCCAGCTAAAAAAAGGAAAATAAGAGGAGATGACCAAGGTGAAAGGTAATATTCCCAAGCCTTACTCCCACTTGCAAAATTAAAATTCTCAAATCCTAATAATAGAATCTCTAAAGCTATAACCAATAACGATACAGCAAATGCAGGAATAGCTTCTGTAATCCAAAGTCCCGCTGCAAATAACAATATAAAAAGGGCAATATTTGCTTCATGGTTCATATTATATGTTGGAATAAAAGCTACCAAAAAAGCTATCAGAAAAGAGAGTGTAAATGTGGTAAAAACAAATCTTAGAGAGATAATATATGCATGATTTGTCAATTTTCGGATATGTCTTCTTGTATCTAACATAGTTTCTCCATATTTTTTTGCCATTTTAACCCAAATTATTAACAAATAGATTACGAGAATACTTTATGATAAAACTTTAGTGAGCGAGTACCATATCACAATTTGACTATAATTATTACTTATTGCAATCATAACTATATTTTGTAATTGATCAGTAATTTTTTTCTTATAGATTTACAAAAATTAGAATCAATAAGAAATCACATGAAATTTTTCAAAACAGTCAAAGGAAAATTAACATCATTAGCAATCTTAACAACCTTAGGATTTATTCTATTAGTTACACTTGTAGTGTTAAGTAATAAAATTGCTCAAAATCATCGAGAAGCACTAGAAGCACTAGAAGGATTAAAGAGTGAAGTCACTACTCTTAAAATTGTAGCGATCTATGAAATAGATGCAACTTTTGCAGACAAACATAAAGCAAGCACTCATACATTAAAGGTTCTCAATCAAAATGTAGCGAATTGTTTTTTGACGATTAGTGGTTTAAATAATCTTCAAGTATTACTGAAAGATACGAAGGTAGCTTACGATAATCTACAAGATGTTTATTCTATGGATCATAAAAAGGAATTAATCTCAAAACTGGAGTCTACAGAATCTCAGCTTCATCTTATTGATCAAGAGATTACTCAAGGGATAGATCAACAATCGAATCTATTTTTTTATATTATTGTAGGGATAAGTTTACTTGTTATTTGTAGTGTATTATATCTTTCAATCTATATTTCAAAAAAACTTTCTCATAATTTACAACAAATTATTCAATTTATCAATGTAAAAAATGATGATAGAAAACTTGATGATGAACTCAAACTTGAGAGTGAGGATGAGATCTCTCAAATTGCAGATCATATCAATAAAAGTGTTATGGAAAATATTCGTTTAATGCATCATAATAAAGAGGTTTTGGATGAAACAAATGATATCTTGCAAAAAGTAACCAATGGTTTTTATGGCTATAAAATTCCACATCATCACAATGTTTCACCTTATGTAAAAGCACTTATAATCAATGTAAATAAAATGCTTGATGAAACAAAAGAGAAGTTTGATATTATCAATGAAGCTCTTTTGGAGTATGGAAGATACAATTTTGATCATATCGTGCCAAAAAGAGAGAATAGTGGGTTATATGGAGATTTTGGAACATTGGTAGCAAGTACAAAACTTATAGGAAATAATGTTGCAGAATTTTTAGCAATGATAATCAATACGGGTGATAAACTTAAAAATGATACACATGTTTTAAGTCACAGTGCAGAAGAGCTTTCAAATGCTTCTAATTCACAAGCAGTTTCACTAGAGCAAACGGCTGCAGCCTTAGAAGAGATAACAGAAAATATCAAAGGAAATACACAAAATGTGGTAGCAATGTCACAATATGCAGAACAACTTTATAAATCTTCAACGATAGGAAAAGAAATGGCTCTTAAAACAGCTTCTTCTATGGATGAGATAAATGGACAAGTGATAGCTATTAATGAGGCTATTACTATTATTGATCAAATTGCATTTCAAACAAATATTCTCTCTTTAAATGCTGCTGTTGAAGCTGCAACTGCTGGTGAAGCAGGAAAAGGATTTGCAGTTGTAGCACAAGAAGTAAGAAATCTCGCAACAAGAAGTGCAGATGCTGCTAACGAAATAAAAAAACTTGTCCAAAATGCAACGAATAAAACTGACGAAGGGAAACAAATTGCAGCAAACATGAGTCTAGGATATGAGGCATTGACAAAAAACATTGCAGATACAATTGAAGTTATTTCCAAAGTATCTACAGCAAGTAAAGAGCAACAAATAGGGATTGAGCAAATCAATAATGCAATCACTGTACTTGATAGAAATACTCAAATTAATGCTCAAAACTCACAACATATTTCCCATCTTTCGACTTCAATCGCAACCCTTTCAAGTGATTTAATTACGATTGCTTCTAATGTAAAATTTGATTCTGGAGTGAAAAAACAAGTGTGTGATGTTGATTTAGTGTATAAAACTTCTCAACTTAAAAATGACCATGTCACCTTTAAAACGACAAATTTCCAAAAAATAGGAACTTATGAAAAATGGAGTGTTACCAATGAACACCAATGTGATATGGGAAAATGGATAGATGAATGTGAAAAAAATAATTATATTTTTACTAAAGGACAAGAGTGGAATGAGCTAAAACAAATTCATACCAATGTTCACTCTCAAGTCCAACTTTATATCGATAAAAATCATGAGAAAGTAGATAATCACGAATTAAGAACTATCGCAGCTAATATTGAAAGAAATACACTCTCTTTATTTGATAAATTGAATGATCTTAAAGTGTATAATTGTGAGAATAGATAAAAGAGATATTTTTTAAAGGTGCTATAAAATTGAGATATTTAAAATTGATGGTGTGACAGTATGAATAACAAAAAAATAGATGAAAAATTAAACAAATTAGTTTCAAAAATAGAACTTTTGATACTCCATAATGCTTCTGATGTTGAAACCATCCATAAAATTAGAACATCTTCAAGGGAAATTCTTTCATTGCTCGATAGTATTCATTTAGATTGTAGCAGTATAAAAAACATCATAAAATTAAGTAATGAGATTAGAGATATTGATGTAATGCTTGAAAACTTTTTAAGTAAACTGCCCAACGAACTTATAGAGCATATAGATATTGATCAAATTCATTCTGTTTTGTTATCAAAAAGAGAAAATGATTTTAAAATTTTCCTAAATTATTTAACATCTTTTATTAATAAAAATCTAGAATTTTTAAACAAAAGCAGCAGTCAAACTAAGAATAATGATAACAATAAAATTACTTTATCTTTTAAGAAAAAAGAACTTCATAAATATAGAATTTTCATCAAAAAGCAATTGTATTATGAAAAAAATATAGAAGATCTAAACCTTCAAAAAATAAATATTCTAACCAAGATCAAGGATATTTTAGGATCTATCAATGATAATAGAAATGGATTAAAAATTTTAAAGAAAAATATAAATGACAAATCAAAGTTAAAGAATTTGAAGCTATATACAAAAACAGAAAATTTAAAACTTTTTGAGCAAGCCAAAGATCTGATTCAATTGTTGGAACGAGAGATTTAGAGAGATCGTAAGATTATTTAAAAAAACATCTCATAAAATCCCATAATCACCTCGATAACAATTAAAATAATAATTATCCACTCTAAAAATGAGCTATGTTTATGATTAAGTACCCCTGAAATTGTTTCAATATCATCTTTGAGACTATTTAGTTTGTATTCTAAAACATCAAATCGCTCTTTTAGTTCAAGAGCAATCTCAAGTGAATTATAGAGTTTTTCAACACCTTCATTTTCCCATAAAACATTTGGTTTATCAAGTAAATAAAGATCCATCACGATATTGTGCCTAAATAGTACTACCTCTTGAGAAAGTGTTGAGAGTTTATTTCTATTCCAGATCGAATATGGCTTTTCAATCAATAAAGTATGGATTTTTTTAAATAATTTTTCTATCTCAAATTCAAATACTTCAAGTGCGACACTTTGAGAAACAACATGAGCTATGATAGTAAGAGAAGTGTTTTCAAACTCTTTTAAAGTGATGTTATTATTATTAATTTGATAATGTGTTTCTAAGGCACCATCTATATTGACAGGATAACTTTCATAGACTAGATTTTGAAAATTATTTGGAAGTCCCAAGAGATGCAAATAGTGCCCAATCTCTTTTTCACTGAAATTGATAAATCCTATAACATTAAACTGAGTAAAAAAAATTGATTGTTGTTCTAGTTTAGCATGATAGGTTTTTTCTATCGTTCGTTCAAATTTCAATCCCAAAGAATTTGAAACATTATCGATTGAAAATGGTTTTGGTAGATAAATACAGATTAGATTCATAAAAGTTCCTTATATAAAATGTAGTATAGCTAGTTACTATTAAAAGATTTTACAAGATCTCAAAAACATTCGAGTAGAATTGTTTTGATATCCTCTTGCATCTCTTTGGAAAGTGTTGTTTTATTTGAGTATAAATAAAATGGTACAGTGTTTAAAATAGACTTTTTCAATCTTTTTCTAATTGTAGAGATAGCATCTATTTTCAGGGCTTTTGTGCCATCAAATAAGAGAAAATCTTGATCGATTCCGCTGCTAAGTGATACGATTTGAAAAGTAAAAAACAGATCCTCTTTTTCGTATTTAGCACAAAGTTTTTCTAACATTTGTTGCAATTTGATATATGTTTTATTTGAAACATACCCAAAACTTTCTCGAAATTTATAACGCTCTATTTCATCAAATCCTAAAATACAATAGAGTTCATTAAGATTTTTCCAAATAGCATGAAAAAATCTTTTTCCAAAAAGTACCTCTTCAAATGACTTGAGATATTTGGTATCATCAAAAGTTCTATATGGCTTATTTTTGATGCTAAAGTATTCTTTTTTAAAAAGTGTAATAAGCCAATTTTCATCAAGTTGGGTGATAATATCGAGTCTTTTTTCTAAATCACTCTCATCTAAAAACTTCCAAAGCATTGAGATAGAATCTGTAATCTCACACTTTTTATTTTCTAAAAAAAACTTTTTTGCTAAATACAAAATCACATTTTCTAAATGTGTATCAGTCGCTGTTATTTTATGATTAAAAATGATTTTTTTATACAGATTAAATCGCATCTCAAGCATATGTTCCAAATCAATAATTTCACTATCAAAAAACGATAAAAGAAATCTATCTTTATATTCTATCAATACAGATTGTTTAGCAATTCTTATAAAATCAACAGCGCCACCAACATACCCACTAGCTAGCATATCACGATTGATATAATCTAATCTATCAGCATCAATCGTTCCATCTACATAAGAATGTAATACTTTATAATCAAAAAATTGATCTTTTTCTTCATGCAAAATATTTTTGATAATCTCAAATAAAAGCTCTAAATATCCATTAGTCGAGCAACGCAACTCATAAGTAAATAAAAGTTTGATTAGTTTATATCCTATCGCTTCATGAAGAACTTTTGTTTCATTTTTAGTTGTAGTTTCATAAAAATCTATAAAATGTTTCTCTTCGTCACTGATAAAATCTTTTTTTTCTAACATTCCATATATACTTTCCATAGCATACTCAACTTGATGCGAAAAAGGAAAATGCCCAATATCATGGAGTAATCCTGCTAATCGTAAAGCTTGCAAAGTAATAAGATAGACCGATTTACTACTATCTGATTTAAGTGGTATCATAAATTCAAAAAGAGCTTTATCTTCAAAATGCTCAATATTTTTTAAAGAAAGCTCAATTTTTTTCTCGCTCATTATCGCTTCGATAGAAGATTTTAAACTTTTTAAAAAAAGATTTTTTGTCTCATCCTTACTATTTATCATACTATTTTTAAACATATGCGCTGTCATATGCATCGTTCCCAAACTATGAATATATCTTTTGGTATTAATTGATGGATAAGCAAAATAAGCAAGTGCGTTTTGAGTAATAAACAAAAGACGATTCACTATTTTTGTTTGTAAAATAGTATCTTCTATTTGACTGCACTCTATGTGTTTATAAATTGTATCGTTGATAAGTTTCATTCTTATTTTCTTTTATTTTCAAAGATTCTTTCAGTAAATTCTGCAAATCTTCCCCTTACTGCTTTTGTAAGCTCAATTGCAAACATATTAAGTTCTGGGTGTTCATATCTTGTTTGTTTTAGAAGTGTTGTGAGTCCATTATTAAATCTATTAAGATAGAGATTATCTATTTGTCTGTTTGATCCAATCACTATAGCCATACAACTCTCATCTAGCCTTGAAAGTATGAGTTGCGTTGTATTTTCACTACTATTTTGCCACTCATCAAGTATCACTATAGCTCCACTGAGAGTTCTTCCTCTTGCTTCCCCTGGCCAAAGTGTTTCGATATTATAAGTTTCGATAAGCTCAGCTGTTTTTGATTTAATAGATTCTTGCTTATCAATATTTTGAGCATTTTTGAGTTTTTTCTTTGCGATGAATTCCAATGTATCATAAAGTGCCATATTATAAATTCTAAATTTTTCCTCATTTCCTGATAAAAATCCAACTTCAGCACCTTTATCAAGTGATTCGATAGAGTTTCTTACATAAACAATCTTCTCATAAGCACCAAGTTCTATAAGTCTCATAGCTCCAGTAATACTAAGAAGTGTTTTTCCACTTCCAGCTTTTGCATCGATCACAAGGAGATTAAACATATTTGAAAGCATTGCGCAGAGGAAAAACTTTTGTTTGAGGTTAGCTGGTCTAAGTGATAGTGGGTTAAAAAGTGCATCATCGATTATTTCTATTTTATGATTGATAATGATCCCATAAGTTGAATTTCCATCATCACTTACAAATTCATAACAAAAGTTTTCATTTTGATGTTCTGGGTCTATCTCTTGTATATCTTTCCCATCCAATCCATTAAAATAGATCGAATTGAGTGAAATTGTTTTAATAAACTCAAATTCAGGGATATCTGATCGATCCTCTTGAAGTGTTTCTGTTTTGATATTTTGAAAAAGTGCAAATGTTCTTGCATAGATATCAATAGAGATAAAAGTAACATCCATTTTCTCATAGTATTCTACAGCAACACTAGCAACTTCTATAATCCTTTTATCATTACTTTCAGCAATATTATGTGCTAAAATCTCACTTTCATATCTCTCTTTTGAGATCACATGAAGTTTCATATTTTCATACGAAAGCTTGACTATTTTAAAATCTTTTTTTAAGATAATATCATCGATCGTTGTTTTTGCTAGTAGTCTTGCAAATTGACGTGATTGGTATCCAAGTTCATTATGGAGTTTTTTCTTATCTTCTAGTTCAATAAGAACTGTTTCAGGGATCACGACAATGTTAGAGCCATTATCTGAGAGGTTAAAAACATTTTGCACATTTTGCAAAATAACATTTGTATCTATAACATAAACTTTTTCTTTTGTGTCCATAAACTTCCTTTGTATTTGGATTAGTTTAGAATATGAAAATCACTTTTTGATTACATCTTGATAACTTTGATTTATAAAAAATTTTATTTATCTTCTCTTACATCATCTCCCTCTTCAATAGAAGGAAGTGAAAGTACAAAATAATGGAGCATATAAGTTACCTCAAGAGCTGAAAAAGTTCTAGCTTCTTTGAGCCACCATTTTGTAGTATTTGGTTCTAATTTATCATATGCATGAGCGATGATTTTAAACACCTCTTTTTTAAGTGGTTCAAGATTGTACGTAAAGACCCAAAAAGGGAAAAATCCTCCTCATGTGGGATCTCTATGCTCCACCCTCTTTCATAAAATTTGAGCAAAAACAAAAACTCCATATCGCTCCACTCATGATGATCTTCTAGCTCTTCTCTATAGAGTTCTTTATAGTTGTAGTGTTTGTATTTTAAGATTAATTTTTCGATCACTTTAAAAAGATCATCATCTTTGATATGATCCATAAATCCAGGAAATTTAAAGTTATCTATATCTGTTTTATCAAAATGGTAAAGTTTGTGTTTGAATTTAGCACTTTCAAACTTTCTTCGTAGATTTTTTACTATTAAGTACATCATACCAAACCCACCTTAATTAATTTATATCTCAAGTGTATCAGAAGATTTTTAAGTGTTTTTTATTTTTTTGGTGTACTTATCTACTATTTGGATTGAGTTTCAAAAGAACCAAATCAGCTATTATATTTCCAAGAAGTGTTAAAAATGCCCCAATCACTAAAATACCCATAATCACTGGATAATCATGACTCATAGCACTTTGAAAAAACAACAATCCCATCCCATTGATACTAAAAATTGTTTCTAAGATAACACTTCCTCCAAGGATTCCAGGGAGAGATAGTCCAAGAAGTGTTACAATTGTCGGATAGAGATTTGGTAGAATATAAAATCTTAAAATTGTATATCTAGATAATCCCCTTGCTTTTGCAAAAAAGATATAATCACTTTTTAGTATCTCTAATGTTAGCGATCTTATATAAAGTGTAAGTGTCCCAATCCCTCCAAAAACGATCACAAATATAGGCAATACCAAATGCCATGCGATATCTTTATATTTTACAAATCCTTCTAAACTATCATCACTTGAGATCCCTGTTAGTGGTAAAATAGGAAAAGTGATCGCCAAAAGATAGATCCCAATAAGTGCTAGATAAAAAGATGGCATAGAGAAACTAAGAATCGAGAGTTGTTTGATAAATTGATCAAATCTAGATCGATTTTTTAAAGCAGCAGTGATCCCAAGTACCAATGAGATCACAAACACAAAAAACATACTGATAAGATTGATAGCAAGTGTAATAGGAACCCTTTGCAAAATCTCATCTTTTACCATCTCGCCACTGGTAAATGAGATCCCAAAATCAAGCACCATAATATTTCCAATCCATGAGAAAAACTGTACATAAAGTGGTTTATCAAGATTATAGATCTCTTTTAAGTGTGCTATCGATTCTTCAGTGATATTTGGATTGAGTTCACCACTTGCAAAAAAACTATTTGGTGCTAAATGAACAGCCAAAAATGAGATAAATGATATGATAAACAGCATCGCAAAAAGATAGAGTAGTTTATTGAAAAATATTCTCATTTTTTGTAACTATTTACTACAACTGCAATAGCAAAATCACCGTCGTGAGTGATACTTAGATAAGATGATTGTATATTGTATTTTTTTCTAATATGTTTTTTGTATTTTATGATTGGCTGACCTGATGGGAGCTTTTTGATCTTGATATCTAAAAATCCACACTCTTTTCCTATCCCTGTTCCAAGAGCTTTACTTGCAGCTTCTTTTGCTGCCCAAAATCCAGCATAGGAAGCTGATTTATTTCCAAGTGTTATCTCTTTAGGGGAAAGAAATTTAGCTAAACCTTTTTCTCCAAATCGATTTATAAGTCTCTCAATCCTACTAATAAGTGTTATATCTATTCCAATCATTATTCTACTTTTTATTTTTTGAGCATATTACAAGAATTCACCTTTAGATTTTGTAATCATAAAGCAATAAAAAATCCTTATACTTTGACACTTTCAAAACCATATAAAGAAGACAAAATATGCTAAATGAAAAATGGAAAAATATTGTAGCAAAGCTTGATTTTGCATTGCAACCTATTGTCAATATCAAAAGTGGAAAACTCTTTGCAGTTGAAGCACTCCTTAGAAACTACTATGAAGCAGGAGCATTTCAAACTATTTTTGATCTTTTTGATAGAGCTTTTGAAGAAGAGATCCTCTATCAGTTAGATATTGAACTCAGAAGAAAAGCATTAGAGAAATTTACTCTTATAAATATCAAAGATATCCATCTTTTTTATAATCTTGATAACAGACTCCTTTATATGCCAGATTTTACAGGTGGAAACACATCTGCTATTTTAGATTCACTCCTTTTAGATAAAAAAATTATTACCTTTGAACTGAGTGAACGAGGTACAATCAAAGATTCAAGCGCTATATCATCGATGGTAAAAAGGTATAAACAAGAGTGATATGATATAGCTATTGATGATTTTGGTACAGGGATCGCTGGATTTCAACTCCTTTATTATAGTGATGCTAACTATATAAAAATAGATCGCTTTTTTATTAATAATATTCAAAGTGATACCAAAAAAAGACTTTTTTGTGCGTCGATTATCAATATGTCACATATTATGGGGATTAAAGTGATCGCTGAGGGGGTTGAAACACTTGAAGAGTATTATGTTTGTAAAGATATTGGTGCAGATTTTGTACAAGGATATTTTGTACAAAAACCAACACAAAATCTCCATGAGATTGAGAAACTATATACGATCATCAAAACTTCTGCCAAAAATGATAGACGTGCATTTGAAACAAATAAAATAGATAAATCAAAAATCACTTACATTGAACCTATCTCTAACAACACTTCACTCCATGATCTTATATTGTATTTTACTCATAGAACAACCTCAACTTTTGTACATATCGTTGATTCTTTACACAATCTACTTGGAGTGATCTACGAAAAAGACATCAAACAAATAGCTTATTCACAATATGGAATGGCCCTTGCTAGCAAAAATAATAGTTGCGAAAGGATCAAAAAGTATATCAAAGAGCCCGTTTCTTGTGAACTTCAATGGGGTGTCGATAAAGCATTAGAGATTTTTAATATCCACCAATATACTTCAAATGGGATCTTTATCACAAAAAATAACAAATATTATGGATTTATTAATGTCAATAATCTCCTCTCAATTGCTTATAGTAGAAATCTTGAAATGGCAAA
>CALMBI010000147.1 GCA_937860115.1 uncultured Arcobacter sp.
TTTTTAACACAAAATTAGCATCGAATGTTTGATTTTGCTTCAATAAGATTTCTATAACCACCATTTGGAACTGAAAAAATAAAAAGGCTAGGATAGTTAATCCTAAACCAATTCACAAAAGCAATTTGCTCTTCGCTCTCACTTGGATATATCACTAACTTTTGCCTTTAGTATTAACTTAGAAACAATAAAATCAAAAGTTATTTTTCTTTTATGAAAATCTTCATATTCTTTTTTAAGTGAGTTCAGCTTTTCAACTGAATCCCCTTGAATTACTACACTTTTTTTCATTTATGCTCCTAAAATGGAATATCTTCAGAATCTTCAACATCTGAAGCATTTGCAGTTATTGGAGGTAACTTATCATTCTTTGATGAATAATCCCATTTTGTTACTTTATAATTAATCTTTTCAGATCCATTTTTGTCTGTATATTTATTTTCTGCAAAAGTTGCTAAGACATATCTACCGATTAAAGAATCCGCATTGTACTCATCTGGACATTTCATAGCCTCTTCAAAGTTATTGATTAAGAATGATGCCTTGCCAGTTAATGGAAATGATTCGCTATGTGTATATCTTTCTCCATTCAAATCATTAACATCCAAACAAGTAAAACTAAACTTGATCTTAATATCGCCTTGAGATGTCGTTCCATCGCTTTCAACTTTATCAACCTTTAAAACATAATTCCCAACTCTATTTACTTGCGTACCTAATACTCTATTCTCATCTTTTCTATTAATTATCATTTTCAAACTCCTCTATTAATTTCATAAATTTATCATTTTCAGTTGCTAATTCTTTTAACAACTCAACATTATTTGCAAGATCATATCTTATAGCAAATTCCTTTATCATCGCATTTGTAAAATCTAGTTTTCGTAATCTTATTGTTAGTAACTCCTTATAATTGTTATCATCTTCAATTGTTTCTGTAACCTCAACAATCTCAACCTCTTCTTTTGGTAGGTCTTGAGCTTCGACATCGCTCATAAATCCACCTAAACAAGATGGATAGATTGCCTTGATACCATCAGTAATGCATCTACTTCTTAGCATATTTTCAGGATATTTTTTCCAAACTGGATTGCTATCATATACTCCAGCAGTTTTAGCTTTTTCAATATCCCATCTTAATATAATAGTTCCACCCATTTCGTGAGTAAATTCTATCTCACACTCTTTATCATCGCTTTTGATATATTTAATTTTACCACCAGCTTTTTGAAACCTTGATAACATCTCTGTACTTTTTAAAACTGGTCTTCCATTTATTATATGATACTGTTGCAAAGCTGTCATAGGGTGTATCTGTTCGCTTTGAGCTAATAACATCAATGTCATAGCTTGGTCTTGATTTTTTAACCCAAATAATCCACTTTGAGCAACTGTTTTTGCCATTACTTGCACTTGTGCAATTGGTATTAATTCATTCATTATTTTACTCCTAAATTTTTATTCACTACTATCTTACAACCATCAATAACTAATCCATCTTTCATAGCTTTTTTAATTGCAGTCTTATCAGCTTCTTTTTTTATTCTTAAAAACTCTCTTGGAATGTTATCAATACTTTCAACTTCTAAACTCTCACTCGTTCTGATATTAAAACTATAAAGTGGTGTT
>CALMBI010000148.1 GCA_937860115.1 uncultured Arcobacter sp.
TAACGAAATCAAAGATGATTTGAAAAAATTTCTTTCGAGTGAAGAGTTCAAAAAAAGAGTTGATCAAATTGTAAATAAAGAAAAATCTAAAAATAAAATTATTAAAAAGTAGGGGATATTGATGAGCGTATTAAGTATAGTGGAAGCAGGTGTATTAACAGGTAGTGAAGCAAAAAAAGTTTTTGATTATGCTAAGGCAAATAATTTTGCCATTCCAGCAATCAATGTAGTCAACACTGAATCAGTAAATGGTGTTTTAGAAGCAGCTGCAAAAGTGAATTCTCCAGTAATTTTACAATTTTCAAATGGTGGAGCTCAATTTTTTGCAGGAAAAGGTTGCAAAGCACCAAATGCAGCGATTTTAGGTGGAATTAGCGGGGCTAAACATATCCATATGATGGCGAAAGCTTATGGTGTTCCTGTTATTTTACATACAGACCATGCAGCTAAAAAATTATTACCTTGGATTGATGGATTAATAGAAGCAGGGGAGCAACATTTTAAAGAAACAGGAAGACCACTTTTCACTTCACATATGCTAGATCTTAGTGAAGAGAGTATGGAAGAAAATCTTGATATTTGTGTTGAATATTTCAAGAGAATGACCGCTATTGATATGATGATTGAGATTGAACTTGGAATCACAGGTGGAGAGGAAGATGGTGTTGATAATAGTGATGTTGATAATGCTTTACTTTATACTCAACCAAGTGATGTATTGTATGCTTACGAAAGATTAAATGCAATTAGTCCAAACTTTACAATTGCTGCATCTTTTGGAAATGTGCATGGCGTTTATAAACCAGGAAATGTAGTACTTAAACCAATTATCTTAGATAATTCTCAAAAATTTATTGCTGAAAAATTAGCAACAACTGAAAAACCTGTAAATTTTGTATTTCACGGTGGAAGTGGTAGCAGTGAAGCTGAAATCAAAGAATCTATCTCTTATGGTGTAATCAAAATGAATATTGATACAGACACACAATGGGCGTTTTGGGATGGTATAAGAGCATATGAGGCAAAAAATAGAGATTATTTGCAAGGACAAATTGGAAATCCTAGTGGTGAAGAAAAACCAAATAAAAAATATTATGATCCAAGAGTTTGGCTCAGAGAGGGACAAAATAGTTTGATTGCAAGATTGGAAGTTGCATTTAGTGATCTAAATTGTATTAATAAATTATAATATTTTAGAGTGGTAAAGATAATTAGCCACTCTTTTAAATAGATCTATAAAAGTTTGGAAATTTGAGTTTCCAATACTAAAATAAGAATTTTTATGATATAGTCACAAATGTACCAAATACCAACACATACAGGATAAAACAAATATTATGAGATATTCACTCGATTTTGAAAACAGTTTTGAAAAAACATATCTATTTTGGCTCAGTAGATTTTTACGAAACAAAATAACCTCACTATCCAATAGACAAGTAACAAACAAGGATCGACTAGCACAAATAATACAAAACCTTATAAGTGGATTTGATTCGATCGATCAAATTAAAGACACTATGAAAGAAGTTAGAAATATCGGTATAAATAGTATTCATGTGTATTATCTCCCTTTGGAAAAACTCTTTTATTATTTGAAGCAATTTGGTGCAGCTAGTATGAAAGAGATAGATGAAGAGCTTTTAAGTGATTTTTTAGCAAGTGAAACAGCAAATCTTTCAGATGCTAGTAAAAAAAACCATCGGATCGCCCTTATTTCATTTTTTGGATATATTGACAAAAATAATGAAGAGGAAAATGGAAATGCTTATCGATATGG
>CALMBI010000149.1 GCA_937860115.1 uncultured Arcobacter sp.
GTTCCTCTTGACCAACAATTACTTTTTTTAGTTCTTTCTTTACAGTTTCTATCATTTTGTAAACTACCTTATCAAAATATTTCAAAGATTATAACAAACAAAACTAAATGGAATCTTCCCAAAAAAAGCTAAGATTAGCTCATCAAAAATTAAGCTTTTTTTGGATACTATCCCACACTTTTACGAGATGAAGGGCGATAGGATAATTATAGCTCGACCTTTCGCGGTTAAAATAACAAAATATAAAACCAAGAGGAAATTAGAATGAAAAAAGATATTCACCCAGATTACAAAGTATGTCAAGTTAGCTGTGCATGTGGAAACAGTTTTGAAACTAAATCAAATGTAGAAACAATGAGAATCGACATTTGTTCAGCATGTCACCCATTTTTTACAGGTGAGCAAAAAATCGTAGATGCTGCTGGAAGAGTTGAGAAATTCAACGCAAAATACGCTGCTAAAAAATAAGTAGTGCTTACTTTTGTTCCCACTCCAATAGGAAATCTAGAGGATATATCTTTTAGAAGCTTACAAGCTCTAAAAGATGCGGAACTGATACTCGCTGAAGATACGAGGGTAACAAAACAACTTCTAAATCTTATCAATCAAAAACTCAATTTTCAAATCAATACTGATTCAAAACAATTTTTAAGTGTTCATTCTCATAACGAAACGAAATTTACTTCTGATCAATTTATCAATACGTTTAAAGAACAAAATTGTGCTTATGTAAGTGATGCTGGGATGCCATGCGTGAGTGATCCTGGAGCTATTTTGGTTAATTTTTGTATCCAAAACAAAATCCCTTATGATGTTATTCCTGGAGCTAATGCACTTCTTACTGCTTATGCTATGTGTGGATTTAATCAAAAAGAGTTTTTGTTTTATGGATTTTTACCACATAAAGCAGTGAATAGAAAATCACCACTTGCATCATTAATGAACAATGAATATTTAACAATTCTTTATGAATCACCCCACCGTATTATCCAATTGCTAGATGAGATATATGCACTAGATCCACAAAAGGAAGTTTTTTTAGTTAAAGAACTCACAAAGATCTATCAAAGAAGTTTTAAAGGTAAAATAGAAGATATCATTGATGAAGTTAAACAATCAGATACTCGTGGGGAGTGGGTTGTTATTTTAAATAGTGTAGAGAAAAATCTAGGGGAACATCTTACGAATGAAGATATCAAAGAGTTAAATATTCCCCCAAAACAAAAAGCAAAACTCTTATCTAAAATGACTGGAAAACCTGTCAAAGAGATCTATGAGTCTCTTTAAAGAAATACCTTATCACTTATCATATATCCTCCAGAATTTCTAAGTATCGTATTATCTGGAAGTTTTTTTCGTAATCTTTTAAGAAGTGATCGTAATGCATTTATATCTTGTTCTTCATTTTTATATAAAAATTCCATACATGATTCATACGAAACTACATTATTAATATTAGACATCAATAAATATATTAATAATGATTCCTTTTTTGTCAGATCTATTTTAAGACTATTATTTGATAATTTTTTAGTGTAAAAATCATATTGAAGATTATTTGTTAGTTTTATCATTTCATTTGTTTTATGATATTTAGATATTTTTATGATAAGCTCTTCAAGATCAAATGGCTTTTTCAAATAATCATCACAACCATTGCCGTAAGCTTCTTTTATCGTACTAATATCACTACCACCGCTCATGATTATTATTGAAGCAGAGGAATTCCAAAATTTAAATCTGAAGTGCAATTTTTGAAAATTTCTCAAGAATAAGAGAA
>CALMBI010000150.1 GCA_937860115.1 uncultured Arcobacter sp.
ATAGTATCGAGCTTTGCTTAAGTTTTCAGCAACCCATTTTTTTCATTAAGCCGAATTTTATGAAAATTGATTAATTTTTAGAGGTTCCCATATGATAAAACGGGCTATAGATAAACAACTTTTTTTTGATCATCTTCATTATTTAGAAAATGGAATAGAAATAAAAAAGCCAAAAATTAAATTGATAAAAAGTAAATATTCAAAAAGAATATCTATCGCCCATCCAGATGCTACTTACAAAGGAGATCTTTATTATAAAGCGATTATTAATAGTGATCCACAGCTTTTAGATGAGATAGATGATATCTATTTTGGAAAAGAGTTTATCTATGATGATGGGATCAAGTATTTTAAATATGGTAATGTGATGGGTACAAATGCAAGTGATGAGCAAGTCGATTATCTCTTTAAAATTCAAAATGAACTTGGTATTTCAATCTCTTTGACCCTTAACTCTATGGATCCTCCTCTTGATCTTATTTATGATAAAAATGCTTTAGCTGCTTTTGTTGGATTTTTAAAATCATTTTATGATAGAGGGCTTCGAGTGGTCACTATTTCAGATATTCATTTGATCAAAACAGGGATCTTGCAAAAAGAGTTTCCACTGATGAAATTTAAAAATACAGTCAATCATAAAGTTTCAAATGCTCAAGATTTTATCAATTTTGCAAATCTTGGGTATCACTATATTCAACTTGATAGAAGCCTTGCAAGAGATATGAATGAGCTCAAAAAAATAAAAAAACTCAATCAAAAATATGGTAAAAAACTCTATCTTTTAGCAAGTGAATACTGCATGTATAATTGTCCTTTTAAAAGTGAACATGACAATATCAATCAAAGAATATTATTTGCACATGGTTATTTTTCTGGAGATACAAAACGAAGCCACATAAGTTGTGACAATTGGAGAATGGGACAATATGTACAACTCCCTAGAACTGGAGTTGATTTGATACCAAAAGATAAAGAAGCGATCGATGAGTATTTTTCTTTTGTGGATGTTTTAAAATTTAGTGGAAGACTCGCTATTTTGGATGATTTTCAAGGTGAATTGAAGCTTTATTTTTACGATGAAACATCTTTGGAGAGAAAATCTCACAAAAGATTCAAATCAAGATTAGGAGTGACGATTGGAAAGAAAGAACATACTATTGAAACAATCTACGATACTCCACAAGGGGAACTTCTCTTGGATACATTAAAAACCTGCAAAAATGAGTGTTATGACTGTCATTTATGTGAAAAAGTTTTTGGAGTTGAGCCTTTTGATTCTCTGATTGAGCTACAAAGTAACCACTATTTGTAAACATTTTCAAAAAATAGTCTAAAAAGTGTACAAAATAGTTATTTAATTTGATTTTATTTGTAGTATAATTTTTTAAGACACGATTTTGCATCGGATCAGAAAAATATATGGAGGCTCACATTGTTAGATCAATCAACTAGTCACATTGATAAGTTTTGGGAAATTTATCATAAACAAGACAGAAAAAAAATTGAAGAATTTACCAAGTATATGGATAAATTTGCAGTAAATTTCAATCTTTATAAGGATGGAAATTTTATAGAGAGGTCGTTACCTTTTGATGTTGTACCTAGAATTATTGGGACAGGTGAGTTTAATATATTAGATAGAGGGCTATCTCAAAGGGTAAAGGCACTTAATTTATTTTTAGAAGATCTCTACACTGATCGAAAAATCGTAAAAGATGGGATTATTCCAGAAGCTTTTATCGAACAAGCAAAAGGGTTTTTACACGAAGTTGCTGGTCATTCACCATCGCAAAAACTAAGAACACATATCAATGGAATCGATCTTGTAAAAGATAGTGTAACAAATGATTGGATCATTTTAGAAGATAATCTAAGAGTACCAAGTGGAGCAAGTTATCCACTATCAATCAGAGATACATATAGAAAAATCTATCCAGAATTTTTTGAAAATCTTAAGATTGAGCCCATTAAACAGTATCCTGATTATATAAAAGAGTCTATGAACTATGTAAACTGCGGTGGAATAAATGTTGTTTTAACACCTGGTAGATTTAATTCAGCATACTATGAACATAGTTATTTGGCACAAATGAGTGATGCACTTTTGGTGCGAAACCATGAATTGGTAGTAAAAGATAAAAAAGTCTATTTTAAAAACTACAACGGAAGATTAGAAAAAGTTGGAGCAATCTATAGAAGATTGGACGATGAGTTTTTAGATCCAAATTTCTTTAATAGTGAAAGTTTAATCGGTGTTCCAGGGATCATGGAAGCATATTTAGCTGGTAATGTAGCGATTATGAATGCACCAGGAAATGGTGTAGCTGATGATAAAGGTATCTATTATTTTGTACCTCAGATGATTAAATACTATCTAGGGGAAGAAGCACTGCTTAGAAATGCTCCTACATATCTTCCTTATTTTGAAAAAGATATGAAATATGTGATGGATAATATGGAAAAACTTGTTATCAAAGACGTAGCAGAAGCTGGTGGATATGGTGTTATGTTTGGACATGCTATGACAAAAATCCAAATCGAAGACCTTAAAACTATCATCAAAGCAAATCCAAGAAGATTTATCGCTCAAGAGCTAATAGAATTCTATGATGAAGAGTGTTATATCAATGATAAATTGCTCCCGAGAAAAGCTGATTTTAGAGCGTATGTTGTGATGGCAGAGGAGCCAAAAGTATGGAAATGTGGGCTTACTAGATATGCTATGGAAGCTGGAAATTATCTTGTCAATTCTTCTCAAGGTGGAGGATTTAAAGATACTTGGGTTATAGGAGAGTAAAACCATGGGTAAATTAATAACAGCAAATTCAGCGGTAAGTTTATATTGGCTTGGAAGATATCTTGAAAGGGTTGAGTCGTTGCTTATTGATATTAACAACGCGTACGATAATATTATAGATGTTGATCAAAATGAGGGTGTGGCTCTTTATGAAAAATTAGGTATCGAAATAGAATATGCAAATTCTTCAGAATTTTTAAATATAGCGATATTTGGAGATCATGCTTCAAATATCTACCAACTTCTCTCATATGCCAGAGAAAATGCTATTGTTGCTAGAAGTTATATCGAACAAGAAGCATTTGGGTCAATCATAGAACTTCACAAACACTTTGAGAAAGCACAAGTAAATGGAGAAAAAGTTGATTTTAGATTTGTTGATAGTGCCATGTCACTTATAAGTGAAATTTGGGGTGAACTGACTAGAAAACAAACAAGAAATACAAACGATTATTTTATTAGACTTGGAAAAAATGTAGAAAAAGTAGATATTCACTTAAGGCTTGCAAAAGATAAAGAATTTGCACTTGTAGTAATGAAAGAGATAGACTCGATCGTATCGATACTTGCACCTGATGCACAGTTTAAACCACATACAATTGATGAAGATGATGCTATAATACTTGATTCAATCAATAATAAAATAAATAAAATTATTGTGGAATAAGATTAATAAAATCATATTGGGGGTACTTTTTGCAAGTAACAACAAAAGAAATTTTTAGTTCAAAGTTACCAGTTGGCGAGACTTTATCGATAAAAAGAACGAGGTTTGAACCTGACGTAAAAAATGAAAATCAAAAAAGAATTTCAATCGTCAGTGGTATCCATGGTGATGAGCTAGAAGGACAATTAGCTATCTATTTACTTGGTAAATGGTTAAAAGAGAATGGGGATACATTAAGAGGTATTGTAGACATCTATCCAGCTGTGAATGCACTTGGAGTAGATACTATCACAAGAGGTTTCCCTATCTATGAAGTTGATCTCAATCGTGCTTTTCCAGGTGGAAAAGATGATTTTCTTCCAGGGCAAATAGTCTATGCACTTACTCAAGATATTAAAGGAAGTGATATCGCTATAGATATCCACTCAAGTAATATTTTCTTAAGAGAGATTCCGCAAATAAGAATCAACAAAGAGTTTTCTCCTTCTACACTACCTCTAGCAAAAGAGCTTAATTGTGATTTTATTTGGATCCATGATGCAGTGACTGTGTTAGAAGCAACTTTTTCACATACACTTAATTCTCTAGGTACGAAAACACTTGTTGTGGAGATGGGCGTTGGGATGAGACTTACAAACAAATATGGTGATCAACTTTTAAATGGAATGCTCAACCTTATGCAAAAAGAGGGGATCATAGAGACAACTGAAAAGTTTGAAGCAAGAGATCCTTTCACTTCTGAAACCGGAGATGTGTATTATATGAATGCTCCTAAAAGTGGACTTTTTGTGCAATTTTTAGATCATTGTGCTGTAGTAAAAGAGGGTGATAGAATAGGTGAGATCGTAAGTCCACTCACAGGAGAAGTACTCTGTGAATTAAAAGCTCCCCATGATGGAGTTTTATTTACATTAAGGGAATACCCTGTTGTTTATGAAGGGTCACTTATTGCTAGAATTTTTGGAGAAGGTAAATGAAAAAGATAGAAATCTTAAGAATCGAGTCGCTTAGTCGAGCTCCTTTAGTTATTGAGGGTTTTTTCTTTAAAGGAACTGATCCAAAAGCACCATCGTTAGCTATAGTGGGTGCTATGGATGGGGATGCTATATTGCCTCTTTATTGTGCTTCAAGTATGGTTGATTTTTTTAAAAATCAGATCGATAAAGAGAAAATAAAAGGTGATATATTGATTATCCCTTCAATTAATCATTATGCACTCAATATCAATGAAAGATTTTGGCCACTAGATAAAACTGATCTTAATATGATGTTTCCAGGGTATGATCAAGGTGAAACAACACAAAGGATCGCACAAAAAGTGTTTAGTGCAATCCAAGGCTATACGTATGGAATAAACTTAGAAAGAAGAAGAGATCCTTCTAATTGTCTTCCGCATGTAAAACTTTTTAAAAGTGGGTATGAAGATCTTGAAGGAGCAAAACGATTTGGATTTAAAGTGGTTCATCATAGTGAACTTCGATCAATAGATACGGTTACGTTGCAATACAATTGGCAATTATGGGAAACAAAAGCGTATTCTATCGTGTGTCCTATCGATAATTTAGTAGATAGCAATATTTCAAATCAAATCAATCAAGCAATGCTTCGATTTATGGATAGAAGTGGAGTAATTGATTATAAAGTTTTCAATGCTTATGAATCTAGTGTGATAACAAAATCAAATTTAAAAATAGTAAAAGCTAAAAAAAGTGGTATTTTTATTCCAAAAGAGATAGTTGGAAATTATGTAACAAAAGGTCAAGTGATAGGCCAAATTATAGACTCTCTTCAAGGAAATGTTATTAATGAAGTTATCGCATCATGTGATGGAATGATTACATGTTGTTTTAATAATGCACTTATTTTAGAAAATGCTGTTGCGTTTAGGATAGCAAAACTACGATAAAGTGTCAATTTGTAATTGCTTATTGTAATGGTGTTTTAAGTACTTTTTGATATTAAAATTATTTAAATCATGGGGGATGTTATGTTTTTTGGAAACAATAAGCAAAAAGATGAAGAGATTGCGCAACTTAGATCTGAGTTACAAAGTGCAAATCAAAAATTAATTCAAAAAGAATCAGAAATAACAATACTTAAAAGTGAACTCTCTTTAATCAATAAAGATGAATTAGTACAATTAAAATTAGAAAATAAAAAATTAAAAGAGATTGCTTTAGTTTCTCAAGAAGAGGGATTGATGGCATTTAAAGCAGATGGGACTCTTTATTTTGCAAATACTAGAGCACAAGATCATGTCAAAGCTAACCACTATGCTGATCTATTTAGATCGGCATCGAACAATGAAAAAGGGTGGTTTTAGATGATTGTGAAGCTTCTGTAGTAACAAAAAAAGCTGAAGATCTTTTAATTGTTTCGCTTAAAAAAACATCGATCCATGATAATAAAGATGATGGATTGCTCACAAAACATAATGCAAATATTAATAGTTCCCTTTCAAGTACTCAAAGTGTATATCTCTCTTTACTTGAAGATCTAAAAGAGATGATGATTGAGTCAAAAGCAACTGCTGATGGATCAAATGAGGGGCTCATTCTTACTCAAAATATTGTAAAAGATACAACTAATATGTACGAACAAATTGAAACAGAAGAGCAAATTGTAAATTCACTTGTACAAAAAAGCAATGATATCTCTGAAGCGATTACGGTTATTGATCAAATTGCATTTCAAACAAATATTCTTTCTTTAAATGAAGCTGTTGAAGCTGCAACTGCTGGGGAAGCTGGAAAAGGATTTGCTGTTGTTGCCCAAGAGGTAAGAAATCTAGCAACTAGAAGTGCAGATGCAGCTAAAACGATTAAGACAGTTGTTGATACTATTCAAATAGAGACAGCAAAGATGAAAGAAAGCTCAGATATCGTTTCAAAAGTAGTTAATGAAACAAAAAAAAGTGTAGATGTTCTTATTACTCTTATGAATCAGTTCAAAAATTCTCCTGTTTTGTGCGATAAGGCACACAAATTAGTTTAGTGTTTGATTTTTTATA
>CALMBI010000151.1 GCA_937860115.1 uncultured Arcobacter sp.
GAGGAAGCAAAACCAACATCTCACCAAAATATAGGGTGGGAAATATTTACAGATAATGTTATAAAACACATTTCAGATCATTTTACTGGACTTGTATTTTTACTTTGGGGTGCACCAGCTATTAAAAAAAGTAAGCTTATAGATGGCATAAAACATAATATCTTAACAGCTCCTCATCCAAGTCCACTTTCAAGTTATCGTGGATTTTTTGGGTGTAAGCATTTTAGTAAAACAAATGATTTATTAAAAGCACAAGGGAAAAATCTTATCATTTGGTAAAATTTACTATAAAGTTGAACAATGAAAGATTTAGGACTTACCTATCCATACAAAAAACTTGATCCAATTTTTTATAATGATGAGGTCACAATACCTCTTAAAAATCCGAAGCTATTATCAAAAAATCAACAACTCATTAATGAAATTGGACTTGAACTTAACGATGATGAGCTTACATTACTACTTAATGGAAAATTAGAGATAAAAGATTTTACACCTTATGCTGGGGCGTATAGTGGGCATCAATTTGGTTATTTTACACCAAATTTAGGTGATGGACGGGCACTTAATTTTGGATCAATCAATGGGATCCATCTTCAAACAAAAGGGCTAGGTGTCACTAAATACTCAAGATATGCCGATGGTAGAGCAGTACTTCGATCAAGTATAAGAGAGTATCTACTTAGTGAAGCTATGAATGGGCTTGGGATACCAACTACAAGAGCTCTAGCACTCATTGGAAGTGATACTACGGTCTATAGAGATAAAACTGAAAAATGCGCTGTTGTTATGAGAACATCACCATCTTGGATACGATTTGGATCTTTTGAATTTGCAAGGATTCAACACAATGTAGAGTTATCAAAACAACTTGCAGATTTTGTGATAGAGGAAAGTTTTCCTGATCTTAAAAAGCTATCAAATAAATATGAAGAGCTATTTTTTAGAGTAGTAGATAAAACGATCACACTTATGGCACTTTGGCAAAGTGTTGGCTTTATGCATGGTGTTATGAATAGTGATAATATGAATATAGCTGGACTTACTATAGATTATGGACCATTTGCATTTATGGAGGAGTTTCAAAAAGATTATGTGTGTAATCATAGTGATAAAGAGGGAAGATATGCTTTTTCAAATCAGCCATTTATTGCTAGATGGAATCTTCTTGTGTTAGCTGAAAGTTTTAAAAAATTTGCAAATCATGAATTATTAGAGAATTATGCAAATAAATTTATACCAAGATTTAAAGATCAATATTTTGCAATCATGGGGAAAAAGTTAGGGTTTAATAGTGTTCAAAGTGACGATAGAGAACTAATACTCGAGATGTTTGATATACTTGAAATCTGCAAGATTGATTATACGGTATTTTTTTATTATTTATCGTGTGAAAATTATGATGGGATCATTTTGATGAGTGAAAATAGTGAAATGATAAAAATGTGGCTTGATAAGTATCAAAAACGATTGGAGTTTGAAACAGTTTTAAAGAGTGATAGATTATTTAAAATGAAAAAAACCAATCCAAAATATGTACTCAAAAATTATATTTTACAAGATGTGATCGCGGATATTGAGAATGGAAACACTGAGTTACTTAACGATATTTTAGCTATAGCTCAAGATCCATATAGTGAGTATCCAAAATATGAAAAATATGCGCTTCCAACACCAAAAAATCTAGCTGGATTTATCTGCAGTTGTTCTTCATAAAGATTAGGATAAAATGATCCGATAATGATAGATATAGACAAAATTTTAAACAATATTGAGATGGATAATCTCATCGTGCCTTTTGGAAGAATTCATAAAATAAACGCTACTTCAGTAGTTGCTAGTGGGCTGATTGTTGCTATTGGTGATGTTGTAAAGATTGAATCAGAAAAACATCTCTACACAGTTCTTGGGATGGTGGCTTCAATTGAAGCAGATGAATTTACTATTGTTCCATTTTCGTTTGTTGATGGATTTAGGATCAAAGATAAGGTTTATTTGCAAAAAGATGGACTCAATGTCAAATGTGGATATGGACTCCTTGGAAGAGTTATCAATGCACTTGGGGAACCAATTGATGACAAAGGAAAAATCTTAGATCTTGAAGAGACCTCTCCTATCAATAAAGACTCTATTTCACCTTTAAAACGTGGGATAATCAGTGAAAAATTTGCTACAGGTGTCAAAGCTATCGATTCTATGCTAACGTGTGGAAAAGGGCAAAAAGTAGGGATCTTTGCAGGAAGTGGTGTAGGAAAATCAACACTTATGGGGATGATCGTCAAGGGTTGTGAAGCACAAATCAAAGTGATCACAGGTGTCTGCATGGTCGTTGATCCAATCCTTAGAAAAAGAATCTCAGAGATCTATGAAAAATTTGGATTTGAATTAGCAGTGCTAAGTCATGCTGAACTTGATACAAGAGCAGATTTTGCAATTGATGGTACAGTTGAATTTTAATAAAGGAAAAAATTAATGGGACATATCTTTAGATATTTATTTGTAGGTGGTTTGGCACTCATTCCACTTTTTGTTGTAGTTCAAATACTTTTTTGGATACAAGATCTAGGACTCGGTTTTTTTAATGATCTTTCAGCACTTACAAATGATCATTATGTAAGTTTAGGAATAATCGTATTTATTGCATTTTTTTTGATTTTTATAGGGTATTCTATAGAGAAAGTTGGAAAATCGATCTTAATAAATTTTATAGATGAAATATTACAAAAACTTCCTGCGATTGGGACTATTTATGGAATTGTAAAAAAAGTAACAGAACTTTTTAAACCAAATGCAAAAAGTGAAAAAAAAGAGGTTGTATTAGTCGAATTTCCAAGAGAGGGACTTTGGGTTCCTGCGTATGTACTTAATAAATACAATGATGTTTATACTATCTTTGTCCCTACAAGCCCTAATCCAACGAGTGGTTATGCAATAATGGTAGAAAAGCATATGGTGAAAAAGACAACATTAACAATAGCTGAAGCAAGTCAATTTATAGTAAGTATGGGGGCTGATTTTATAAAAAAAGAAGAGATATCTGTTATAATAAAAGAAGCTAATCAAGCAAAAATTAAATTTTATAATATAAATACAAAGGAATGAAAATGATAACTGTAAAAATGGAAAAACAATGTGGATGTTTTAAAAGAAGTGATATGAAAGAGGAACAAACATTCGAAACAAAAGAGGAAGCATTACAAGAAGCACTTGCAATGTGTGAAGATATGAATGAAACTTTTTGTCAAAAACACAATTTTAGTGTAGTTGAAGA
>CALMBI010000152.1 GCA_937860115.1 uncultured Arcobacter sp.
GCTTTAGCATATCCAAGGATGAAACTCCTTTGTCCCGCTGCAAATACAAATATGATAGAAAATCCCATTACAAAAGCAAGTTTAAAAATGCTTGCTCTTTGTAATTTTAAAACAATCAGCCCAATCTCAAAAGAGCTAGCTTGTAGAGATGTCGGGAATGGTGCGATGGCTGAAGTACAAGATATTTTTGATGCCACGGTGCGAGAACTTTTAAGTGATAGTTATTGGACGGATAGAAAAGTTGTTCTCAACGGTGGAGCAACTATTGAAAAGATTGATGATGTACGATTTATCTCAAACTTTTCTAGTGGAAAAATGGCTGGAAGTTTAGCTACTGCACTTTACTACAAAGGTGCGGATGTTTGTTTAGTTGGAAGTAGTGATTTTAAAGTACCAAGTGAGGTGCATATTATCAAAACTACAAGTGCAAGTGAGATGAATGGCTACTTGATTGATTGTATCAGAGTTGCAAAAAAAGGGAAACTGTCAAATGCTACTTTAATGGATAGTTCAAATGTGCAACTTATCCAAAAGAAACCCTATTTTTTTGGGGTGGCAGCGGTGAGTGATTATACCCCTAAGTATCCACAAAATGGAAAACTCAAAAAAGATGATATTGGGGAAAATTGGAGTTTGGATCTCAAAAAAAATATTGATATTTTAGCTACCTTACCAAAAGAGGATATTTATACGATTGGGTTTAAAGCTGAGATGGATAAAGCAAATGGGAAACACAATGCTCTTAATATGCTAGAAAATAAAAATTTAGATGGTGTTTGCTTAAATATTTTGGATGAGCAAAATAGTTTTGGAAGTGATTCAAATACGATTGAGTTTTTAAATCAAAAAGAGAGTTTTACAGTAAGTGGAGATAAGTTAGCTATCTCATTTGAACTTTTAGAAAATTTGAAAAAGGTATTTAGTGAATAGTTACAAACAACTGCCACATCATATAGCCATTATCATGGATGGCAATGGAAGATGGGCAAAAAGTCGTGGGCTTAATCGTACTGCAGGTCATGAAGTGGGGGCAAAGGCAGTTCGAGAGATTACGACTCATTGCTCTAAAATAGGGGTAAAATACCTTACTCTTTATGCTTTTAGTACAGAAAATTGGACACGACCAAAGTTAGAAGTTGAATTTTTGATGAAGTTGCTTGAGAGATGGTTTAAAAGTGAATTGCCTATCTATTTAGAAAACAATGTACGATTTCGTGCTATTGGAGATCTTTCAAGATTTTCTAAAAGTTTACAAAAGACTATTAAAAATGTTGAAGAAAAAACAGCAACTTGTACTGGATTAACACAAGTTTTGGCACTGAACTATGGAAGTAGAGATGAACTAACTCGTGCTTTTAAAAAGTTACAAAGTGATGGTTTAGAGATAACAGAAGAAAATATCAATGCCTCTCTTGATACAGCATCGTTTGGAGATGTTGATTTGCTTATAAGAACAAGTGGAGAGGTAAGATTATCAAACTTTTTACTTTGGCAATGTGCGTATAGTGAGATGTTTTTTACGGATACTTTATGGCCTGATTTTGATTCGATTGAACTTGATGAGATTATTGATCAGTTTTTAAATAGAGAGAGAAGATTTGGTGGAATTTAGTATTCTTATTTTTATCCTTGGCTCTATGATAGGAAGCTTTTTAAATATGCTTATCTATCGATTGCCACTTCAAATATCACTTATAAATCCAAAAAGATCAATTTGCCCAAATTGTGGTAACCAAATCAAATGGAGTGAAAATATCCCTATCCTTTCTTATTTGTTTTTAAAAGGGAAGTGCTCAAATTGTAAAGAACCAATTTCTAGTAGTTATTTTTTTGTTGAGGTGCTATCAGGTGGAGTGTTTGTAGCTTTATTTTTAAAATTTGGTTTAGATACTACTTTTGTCCTTTATAGTTTACTTTTTTCACTTCTAATACTGCTTAGTTTTATCGATTTAAAATACAAAGCAGTACCAGATTATCTTCTTCTTATGGCACTTTTCCTTTCATTTTTTTTACCAAATTTTGTATTTGGTGATGCCTTGATGTTTGCTGGAGGATTTGTGTTGCTTGATTTTGTAGTAACTTTTTATATTCAAAATATTAAATCAAGAATCACAAACAATGAGGAACTTCAAAATCAAAAAGCTCTAGGGGAAGGTGATATCCCGATTGTAGCTATTATTGGTGGAGCTCTTGGATTAAAGTTAGGATTATTTGCTATTATTGTTGCAGCAATCACAGCGATTTTCCCAGCTTTATATGGACAAATGAAACATAAAGAGATAGAGACACCATTTATCCCATATCTTTTTTTGGGGCTATTTTTTGTACTATTATTTGGTGAATCAATCTATATGATCGATGTGAATTAAAGAGGAAAGATGAAAAAGCTAAAACAATATATCAGTAGTACAATCTCTGCAACTTTTTTCCCTATTTTTCTTTCACTTTTTACAATCACTTCAGTTGTTTATCTTGTAAAAATAGCATCTCTTACTTCCGTGATAACTATAGATTTTTCTGAATTACTTTATTTATATAGTTTGAGTGTTCCAACAATTTTATATTTTTCTTTACCTGTAACATTTTTTATAGCTATTATTTTAAACCTCTCAAAGCTTTCCAGTGAGTATGAACTGATTGTAATATCTAGCTTTGGTATGTCCCCTATGAAGCTAGCTAGAGTTATTTTTCCAATTACATTTTTTATGAGTATAGCTCTTTTTGTAATAGGATTTGTTGTTATTCCCAAAACTGATTATTTAAAAGCAAAATTTATCAATCAAAAGCAACAAGAAGCACAGTTTAACATTAAACCTAGTGAATATGGGCAAGTATTTGGACCTTGGCATATCTATGTCGAAGGAAAAATTGGAGATCAATATCGTGATATCACACTTTTTATGCCAACTGAAGATAAAGATACATTTGTAAGTGCTAAAAATGCAAATATTGAGAATACTCAAAATGTTATGAAACTGAACCTTCAAAATGGTATTGCTATGAATATTATGGATAAAAATATGCAGCAAATCGATTTTGAATTGATGAGACTTGGATATCAAGTCGCTGAAGCTAAAAAAATTAGTACAATTAACGATATTATAGAATATTGGTATAAAACACAGACGGATGATAGTATTAAAAGAATGTTTATTCGAAATATTTTAATAGGTTTTTTGCCAATCATATCAGTATTCTTTTTTATAGGATTAGGCTTTTATAATCCAAGATATCAAAAAAATAAAAATACAATGTACGCAATAATACTAGTAACTATTTATATGATTACATTTGATAAAATTGCTCTTTCAAAAGATTTCAATAGCATGTATATCTTTTTAGTAATCTGGATCATTGTTTCATACACTATTTATAAAATAAGAATCAAACCATACTATTAAAAAAATGATTAAGCTTACAATTGCATACGATGGAAGTAGATTTAATGGATCAGCAATCCAACCTAAAACTAAAACAGTTCAGGGTGAATTTGAAAAAGTTCTAAAAATATTGGGGATTGAATCGAAAAGCGTTTTTAGTGGTAGAACAGATAAGGACGTTCATAGTACTAATCAAATTGTATCTTTTGAAGTTCCATCTTTTTGGGATGATGATAAGAGACTTTTGGAGACATTGCGGCATCATCTATATGGATCGATAGAGATAAAAAAATTAGAAAGAGTCTCAAAAGAATTTCATGCAAGATTTAGCGCAAAAAAAAGAGAATATAGATACCTCATTTCTCTCAAAAAAACTGATCCATATTTATATCATTATGTACATTTTCATGAGAATATTGATATCCAATTACTCCAAAAAGCTTCACAAATATTGATTGGTGTTCATGATTTTAAGTATTTTAGTAAAACAGGAAGTGATCCAAAGAGTACAGTAAGAGAGATCTATCGGATTAAAATTTATAAACACAAAGATTTAGTTGTCTTAAAATTTGAAGCAAATAGTTATTTACGAAGTCAGATTAGAATGATGGTTGATTTTTTGCTCAAAATTTCAGACAAAAAGCTGACACTTGATCAATTACAAGATCAGCTTGATTGTAAACAGATGATCTCAAAAACTCTAGCACCACCATTTGGTCTATATTTAACAAAGATAAGATATTAAGATTATAGAAACAGAGTTTATTGCACTTTTGTAAAATTTGATTCGTTATAATAACTTTATAAAAAATAGTACTTTAAGGAGGATTTATGACAACAACACAAAAAGAGATAAGCGAAAGAAAAGAGAGTATAGAAAAAGAGTTAGAGGAACTTTTTCAATCACATATGAAGATAACTGATTGGAATGTTCCTGAAGCTGATGATCAAAATGCAGCAGAGATGCTCGTGTCTATTTTTGAAAATAAATTGGTACAAATCAAAAAAGATGTTCAAAACGGTGAGTATAGATATTTTTAAAAATAATGAAACCAAGAGCTAGATACTCTTGGCGTAATAGATTCTAATTAAAGAACATTTGTGATAGTTATTTTTCCATTATCATTTGTAGCATAGAGTGTAAAAACATAAGCGTGTTCATGATTTACACCCACTTCAAGCTCATATTTGCCATCTTTTGATATATCTGGCCATTTATCAAATCCTACAACTTCATCTTCCCCTTCATAAGAGTATCTGTCAAACTTTTCAACAACAAGATCACTAAACTCCTCAATGGGACAATCTTGAATAGTCTCAAGATCTTTTACTACTTGCTTGAGTGTTTTTCTAAAGTTTATTTGTTCTAAATCTTCTTCAAACATAATGTATCCTCTAGAGATTATCTAGCTTCTTTCATAGTATCAGCGATCATAAATGCTAACTCTAGTGCTTGATCTGCATTGAGTCTTGGGTCACATTGAGTGTGGTATCTGCTAGTTAAATCTTCAGTTGTGATATTACAGCTTGTACTTCCCGTACACTCAGTTACATCTTGCCCAGTCATCTCTAAGTGGATACCACCGGCAACGCTCCCTTGTGCTTTATGGATTTGGAAAAATTGTTTTACTTCACTTAAGATATTTGCAAAATCTCTTGTTTTATACCCATTTGATGCTTTTTCAACATTTCCATGCATAGGGTCACATGACCAAACAATTTTTCTCCCCTCTTTTTCAACACGAGCTAAAAGTTTTGGATAGATATCGGCAACTTTAGAAGCTCCCATTCTTACAATCAAATTGAGTCTTCCAGCTTCATTTTGCGGGTTGAGTGCATCGATAAGTCTAATAAGCTCATCTTCACCCATAGATGGCCCGACTTTACATCCGATTGGATTTTTGATCCCTCTAAAATACTCTATATGAGCATCTTCAAGTCCTCTTGTTCTATCACCAATCCATAACATATGAGCCGAACAATCATACCAATCACCAGTGAGACTATCTTTTCTTGTGAGTGCCTCTTCATAATTTAAAAGAAGTGCTTCATGTGAAGTATAAAGAACTGTTTCGCTTAGCTGAGGTGTATTTTGTGATGTGATTCCACACGATTCCATAAATTTGAGAGCATCAGAAATTTTTGTTGCTAACTCTTCATATTTTTCCCCTAAAGTATGGTCTTTCATATAAGTAAGATTCCATTTATGTACTTTATGTAAATCTGCCATTCCACCTCTTGCAAATGCTCGGAGGAGATTTAATGTTGCAGCACTTTGGTTGTATGCTTTTAAAAGTTTTTTTGGATTTGGTTTCCTTGCATTAAAATCAGCATCGATATCATTTACAATATCCCCTCTATAGCTTGGAAACTCTACTCCATCGATCATCTCAGTATCACTTGATCTAGGTTTAGCAAATTGTCCTGCGATTCTTCCAACTTTTACTACAGGCTTCCCACCACTAAAAGTCATAATAACTGCCATTTGCATCATCACTTGGAAAAGTGATTTGATATTTTGTGCATTAAAAGCATTGAAACTTTCAGCACAATCTCCACCTTGAAGTAAAAATGCTTTCCCATTTGCAACATCTGCAAGACTTGATTTTAATCTTCTAGCCTCTTCAGCAAAAATAAGTGGAGGATAAGAAGCGAGCTCTTTTTCTACTTTTTTGAGTTTTTTCTTATCTTCGTAAGTTGGTTGTTGTTTAATTGGAAAATCTCTCCAACTATCAGGTGTCCATAATTTTTCCATCACCGTCTCCTTTATCTATTTTTTAATTTTTTTAACATTTGAGCAAAAGAAACTTTAAAAGCTTCCAAACCATCTGTAAGTAATTTGTTACCAACTTCATCAAGGTCAACTGAAAAACCTTTTAATTTTGTAGTATATTCATCACATTCTAGTTCTGTTGGAACATTTGAAATAACAAAGTTATCTGTTTTCATATACTCTTTAATAGTAGCAAGTGGAGCTGTATTTACACTATGTGGATAGATTAATTTTTCTACATAATAACTTGGTGCAAAATCATCCCCTTTTACCCCTGTACTTGCAAAAAGAGTTCTGATATTTTGATTATCAAATTTTGAAATCTCATGGTAACATTTCGTTGCATTTATAATCCCAGCTTGCATTGTCTCAAGGCCATATGTTTTTAACTTAGAATCCAATTCTCTATCAAATCTACTTACAAATACAGAGATCACTGCTTTTGTGTCTTTTTTACTTTTCTCTATACCACTACTTAGTGCTTGTGCACATTTGATAGCTTGTGCTGGTGTAAAAATAAGTGTAGCATTAACATTGATTCCCATTGAAGTGAGGTTCTCCATAGCTACATATCCAGCTTCAGTAGCAGGGATTTTGATCATCACGTTCTGGTAACCAATCGCTTGGTGAAGTCTAGTTCCTTCTTCAATTGTTCCCATCGCATCATCACAAAGAGTTGGATCAACTTCAATAGATATAAATCCATCATCGCTGTCATTTTCATAAAGTGGATAGAGTAGTTCAGCGGCTCTTTTAATGTCGCTAATAGCTAATTCTTCGTAGATTTTTTTATTTTCATTTGCTTGAAGCATTGCTATTTGTTGCGTGTATGCATCACTATTGGAGATAGCTTGTTCAAAAATAGCTGGATTGCTTGTAGCTCCATGGATTGTTTCATTTGTGATGATCTCTTTAAATTCATTTTCTAAGAAATCTCGCTCTATAAAATCACACCATAGTGAAAAATTGATTGTTTGTTTGAAATTCATATTCTATTTACCTCTAATTTACTCGCAAATTAAATCTTTTGCGACATTATGTTTAAAATCTTTTAGTATAAAACCTTTGCACTCTTTGTTTGTTTGAAGATCTTTAAATTTTACAAAATATTTTTTCCCCTGAATTTTTGTATCCATATTTTCTACATCAGTGATACTATAGACCCTAACATCTTCAATATTGGTATATCCAAGCTCATTTAAAACTTTTGCAGCTTTTGCTGATTTTCCATTTTCAACTACGAAAAAAACACCTATCCCAAGAATCACAGTGATCACCATCATAACGATCATTTTGGTGCTAATTTTTCTAACTTCTACTTTTTCTTCCATTTTTTCCGCCAACAAAGTTAATATACTATTTTTTAAAAAGGAAATATTGTATCTAAAGAATAGTTAAAAAATAGCGTAATAGGTTTTATAAACAATTTTAGGCTAGAATATTTGTAATGAAAAGAGTATTAATATTATTAGATGGTGTTGTTGCAAAAAACCTTCTCAAAAGGCTTGTGGAGTTAGATACTTCTCATAGTATTTATGATGTTGTATATATGAATGACACTATTTTAACAGAGAAAAAACCCTCAAATTTTACATTTTATAAGTTTGATCCTACGAGTCTTTCAAAACTAAAAATGATTATGGCTAAAGTTTCCTATAATGATATTTTAGTTGTTCTTGGAAATAAAGATGATACTGTATCAGTGATTGACAACATCCGATCAATCAATCCAAATATTAATTTTAATGTGTACAATGAATGGGATATTGACTTAACTGATAAAAACATTCAAAACTATAATGCAATTGATGTGCTTACAAGTGGACTTATAGAGAGATTGCCAAATGTTCCTATTATTGCTCAAAATATAGGTCTGAAACAGGGTGAGATAATGGAAATTAAGATCCCTTTTGGAAGTGCTTATGCTTACAGATATATAAGCAGTATCTCACAAAAAGAGTGGAAAATCTTTGCATTATATAGAAATAATACGATGTTAAATGTCCGACCTTCACTCATTTTAAAACCAAATGATGTGATTTTGGTTATTGGAAAACCAAAAGTGTTATTGCAAGCATACGCTGCAATCTCAATGTCGTTTGGACATTTTCCTATGCCTTTTGGTAAAAATGTCTATGTGTATCTTGATTTATACTTGCAAACACAAGAAGATGCACTCAATGCAATTAAAAAAGGAAGATTTTTAAGTGAAAGACTCAATGGCTCAAAGCTAATCATAAGAATCACAAAACCAACAACAGTAGATACAATCGATAAAATAAAAGATCTAGTAAAACATATAGATAATAAAATATTAGAGATAGATTATTACAACCTTGGTGTTTTAAATCTCATGACATCAGATATCAAAAAATATGAAGTTGGTTTGTTTGTTTTAACAAATACTCTTTTACAAAATGAGACTTTAGTCCATAAAGTATTAGCTTCCAAAAAACCAATTTTTAAAGTTGGAGTTGAAAATATAAACAACATCAAAACAATCGTAATGGTACTTAATTCTATGAAAGTCTATGAGCAACTCTCTCCAACTCTTTTTGATATCTCTTCACAGCTTAAATATAAAGTAAATGTAATCAACTGTGATCCTATCGGAGATACTGATCGTACAAAGTTGATAAGTCATTTAGATAGTTTGGCAAAGATCTTCAATCAAGATATTAAAGTTGAAACTAATGGTAAAAATCCAATGGATGTTTTGATGGAAAAAGATAACATATTACAGATTTTGCCACTCAAAGAGGAGATGTTTAAAAAACGTCTTATTCGATTTTTTACTACAAACAGTGATCTGTTATCATATGATCTAAAGTATTTAAATCAAATCATTATCCCAATCATTGAATAATTTATACAAATAAGGAACAAAACCCTATGAAATTTGAAAAATATCCGTTTGAAAGACTTGCTCTTTTACTTGAAAATATTACTCCAAATAACGACTATACTCCAAGTAGTCTTACAATTGGTGAACCACAATTTGATACTCCGCAATTTATCCAAGATGAGTTGAAGAATACCACTCCACTTTTAAATAAATACCCAAAAAGTGCAGGGGAAGAGTACCTAAAAACTTCGATGAGAGGATTTATTAAAACGAGATTTGGTGTAGAGATAAGTGATGATGAAATTATCCCTGTTTTTGGAACAAGAGAGGTACTTTTTAATTTTCCTCAGTTTTATCTTTTTGATAAAGAAAATCCAACAATCGCTTATACAAATCCTTTTTATCAAATCTATGAGGGTGCTGCGATTGCTTCAAG
>CALMBI010000153.1 GCA_937860115.1 uncultured Arcobacter sp.
TTTCTTTATCTGTAATATTGATTTGATTTTGAAGGGCTAGGATTTCTTTTTTATCATTTTCAAAAAGGGCTAACCATTCGTTTTTAAAATTTCGCTCTGCTAATTTATCGGCGAATTTTATTTTTTTGGCTTTTGTGTATTCTTTCACAAACTCATCAAATTCTAACTCTTCAAATTTTTGTAGTTTTTGTGATAGTTTTTCTAATGCTAACTCATTGTAAAAGTTTTGTTTTGCGATTTGTAGCTTTTTATTTAATTCTAGCATCAAATCAGCTTTTTGGATAAATGGCTCTTGTTGTTCTAAATTTTCAAGTTTTGGAAGTGGGAAAGGTTCGAGATATGCAGTTTTAAAGTAATAATAACCACCACCAAATTCGGCACTTGTATTTTTTATAAAAAACCACATAATGGAAGAGTTAAGAATTGTTAGCCAAAATTTATAACTTTCTTGACAAGTATCTTTTTTAATCAAATTATATCCTCCTGCATCACTGTAGGATTTTGCAATATCATATGTAAAGTTTGGAAAATTTTGTAATTGAGGAGTTATAATTTTTTCATTTTCAAATATTCTAATTTCTCTTGCTCTATGCAAACTATACCAATATTTAGGATTAGTTTTATATTTTATTTTTTTCATAATCAATTCATCTCTAAAGTTTAATAAATATTCATATGCCAATGGAAATTCATTTGAAAATTCTATTTCTTCGAAAACTTTTGTTTCATTATTGTCATTAAGAAAATGAGGATAAATAATATATAAATCTGTTTCCAAAGGTGTATTTCGTTTAATATCTTGACCTTTTAATATTGGCTTCATTAAATCACTTTCAAGAATAATTTCTTGATTTAATTTTTTCGAATAACCTTTAAAAAGACCATCAATTATATATCCTCGTAACATAAAGATATCATCGCCAACACTTACTATGCCTTGATAAATGCCTTCAAAAATATCTTTAACTTTTAAAGATTGCAAATTGATTTTTTTTAGAACTTTTGTTACATCATTGTTTGAAAGATTCCATTTATCACTTCCTAATTTATCATAAGAAATCGTGTCATAAACTAACTCATCAAAAATATCTTTTGGGCTTATTGATTTAAAATTTAGTTTTTGATTGTTGTGTGAAAGTGTGATGATACAAGTGTAAGTGGAAGCATCTTCAAAAACCATCTCACTTCCAAAATGAAGTAAATTTTCCACAGCTTTATTTTCAGCCAAAAATCCTCTTATGCCACTTCCAAAGTCTGAAATAAGAAATTTATGAGGCAAGATATAACTTAGTTTTCCATCTTCTTTTAACATCTTAAAACTCATCTCTAAAAAGAGTGCATATAAATCATATTTTCCAGTAGCACTGACAAATTTTTCTTCATAAAGTTTGCTCTCATCTTCATAGTTGCTTTTAAGTCCTTGTACTCTTACATACGGCGGATTTCCAATCACAACATCAAAAAACCAGTCATTGCGAACATCGTGAAGCAATCCACTTTTTTTGTTTTGGATTGCTTCGTCGCTTTGCTCCTCGCAATGACTAGCGGTATTGTTTCCAAATGGCATATTTAAAAGCGAATTTGCACAAATGATTTTATCACTCAAATTTGTAAGTGTTCGTCCCCTTTGAGCAGTTCGTAGCCACAAACTTAGCCTTGCTATCTCCACTGCATCTTCATTGATATCTACTCCGTAAAGATTGTGTTCTAGGATATTTGTCTCTATATCATAAAGGCTTAGAAGTTCGTTTTCATAAGCCCTTCTTTGTTCATCTAGGTTTTGATGCTCTTTTATCAAAAATTCTAGGGCTTGATTGAGGAATGCTCCACTTCCACAAGCTGGGTCTAGGATTTTGAGATTTAGGAGATATTCTCTATAAGTATAGATATTTTCTAAAGTTTTTTTCTCCTCTTTTGTAAGTTTTTTGGGATTTGCTGGGTTTGGTATATCTATAAGGTTAAGTTCTGTTTTCTTTTGGCTACAAAGTTTCCCTAGAGTGTTTTCCACGATATATTTTGTGATGTATTCGGGGGTGTAGAAAACTCCATCTTTTTTTCGTTTTGATTTGGCTTTGTCAAACTCAGTATGATTGATAGAGGCATTTAACTCTTCCAAATCTGTCAATGATTGCTCAAAAATATGCCCTAAGATATTGACACTTATATCACTAACAAAGTCATAATCACTTAGCTTTTGAGCTTCCATATCAAGATATTCATCATCGATTATAAGTGTGTCAAGAAGCTCATCTTTACTAAAAAGTCCACCGTTGTATTTTGGTATTTGGAGTTTGTCATTTCCCTCATTTATCGCATTAAAATAAAATTTATAAATATCATAAAGAGAATAATTTGTAAAAGCTTGATTTTTAAAATGTTCTCGTATCTCTTTGATTGTGTTGTGTTTGAGGAGTTCTCTATCTTCTGCAAATAAGATAAATATGATACGGTCGCAAAGTTTTTGAGTAAGTCGAAGTAAGGTAGATTTGTCTATGTTTTCATTATTTTTGATGATATTTTCAAAAAGATGTGTCCTAAAAGCACTAAAATCTTTGTAGAGTTGTTTACTTATCTCTGCTTCAAAGTTTGCTGATTTTGCTTTTAATTTGAGTGGAATATCCTCTTTGATGGACTCAAAACTAAGAAGTAAATGGAGCTTTTTAAACTCCTCATAAGAAAGAGTAAAAAGACTAAACTTTTCATAAGCTGTCTTTTTATCTATGTAAAATCGAAGCTCATCAAAATTTGAGATGATGATATATTTACTCTTTGTGTGGGAGTTGTGATAGTTAAATGCTTGAGTTTCTATTGGATCAAGATTTTTCGTTTTTTGGTCTTTGAGTTCAACTACTCCCATCACTTCACCATTTATGATGATGACCCCGTCTGCTTTTTTCCCATCTGTTTCGTTTTTCTTTTCTCTTTCCAGATTGAAATTTTGTGGATTTGTGCTATCAAGTGTATAACCTAAACAATTTTCAAAAATCAACTGCAAAAATTCTGTTTGAAATTTTTCCTCTTTTACTGATTTAATATAGTCGATTTTACTGAGGTATTCTTGATACTTAGCCCATCTTTGAGCTATTAACTTTTCATCTTGGATTGTATTTGCTAAAACTGATTTTTGAAATATCGACAAGGTTAAATCCTTTTATTTTAATTTGGCAACTCAAACTCTTTTGTTATCTTTACTTCTAAATCCATCAAAATAAGATTAGATAAATTAAATTTTTCTAGTTTTACCATATCTTTCATGGTTACTACAAACTCAAAATCTTTATATTTTTCAGTGATATTTTTTATCTCATCTTCACTAAAAGTATGGTGGTCAGGGAAAGCTTCCATTTGTGTATCTTTTGGCAAATATTCTAAAAGTCGTTTTGGTTTAGAAATAGCAGTTAAAAGCAAAATCGTTTCTGGCAAACTTTCCAAAATTTCCCCATCTTTTTTAAAACTCACAATTCTAGTAAAATCTTCCCCATCTCTTAAAACAACAGGGACAAAAGAATACATCATTTTTGTTTCCCTATATCCACCACTTGGAAGGCAAAAAAGATTTGTTGGTTCCTCTTTTGGTCGGATTAAAATATCAAATTTGTTGATATTGTGATGCCTATATCCATCATCTAAAAAGATAATTTTTGCTCCCAACTCCCTTGCTTTGAGTATCCCTTCTATCCTATTTTCTGCAACTATCACACTACCATTTGGCAAACTTCTAGCAAGTACCATAGCCTCATCACCACTTGTTTCTACATCTACCAAAATTTTTCCGTTTTGTGATACAACTATCATCCCTTTGGAAGCTCTTCCATAACCTCGCAAAATTACAAAAGCACCTTCTTTTTCTTTTGCTAAAGCGATTGTTACAGGAGTTTTTCCACTCCCACCAACTACTAAGTTTCCAACACTAACGATCGGCAATCCAAAATTAAATGGCTTTGCAGAGAGCCGCTTATATGCAACAACAATACAATAAATAATAGTTAAAGGGAAAAAAGCGATTGAAATAAGTCTTTGAAAAGGATTTGGAAAGAACAAATACTGTTCAATCCAACTATTGAGATAATTTTTGATGAGTGTTCCTAGATCCAAGTTTTAGAGATTTGTTTAATTTTATCGCAGATGTAAAGCACATCTTCATCGCTTAGTGATGGATACATAGGAAGTGATAAGATTTGTCCATAAGCTGAAAGTGCACTTCCAAATGCAGTGATTTTTAGCCCATATTTTTGTTTGTAGTATGTCAAAAGATGGAGTGGAATATAAGTAAGCCCTGTTGAGATCCCCTCTTTTTTAAGTTCTCTTGCAAAACCATCTCTATTTTTAGTGATTTTTACAATAAACTGAGTAAAAAGATGATCTTCGTTGAAACTTGGCACTGTTATATGTTTGACACCTTCAAGATTTTCAATATAAAGTTTTGCAATCTCTTGTCTTCTTTCGATAAAACTATTTGATTTATAAAACTGTGCTAAATTAAATGCAGCGTCAAGATCAGTCATATCATATTTATGTCCAATATCAACAACATCATAGATATAATCTAAGTTTCCAAACGCATCAAAACTTGAATTTATCGCATGCGTTCTTAAAAGTCTCGCTCTTGTAGCAAGCTCATCACTATTTGTTACAATAAATCCAGCATTTGCCACAGATGATTTCCCATTTACTGGATTCATAGAAAACACAGTCATATCAGCTTTTAGGTTTCCAACTAACTCATCTTTATACATTGCTCCAATAGTATTTAATGCATCTTCGATGATTAAAATATTGTATTTTTTTCTAATCTCATACAATCTTTCAAGATCAGGTATCTCTCCACCTACGAAAGTAACTATGATAGCTCTTAATTTTTTTGAGTTATTTTTGCTCACATACTCTTCAAGTTTATCCATATCAATATTGAGTCCATTTGATTCGATATCAATAAAAATAGGTTCAGCATCAAAATGTCGTACAACCTCAGGAAGATTTGGAAATGAATTAACACTCATAAGAACTTTATCTGCTCTTTTAAGATCCATAGCACTGAGAGCCAAATGGAGTCCTGCTGTTGAGTTATAAGTAGAAATTACATGATTTGCACCTATAAACTCTTTGATCTCATTTTCTAATTCTTCTGTTTTTGATTTTATATCAAGTGTTAAAACCGATTTAATTTGTTCTAATTCATTTTCATCTATTGTTGGTTTATAAAATGGGATCTCTTTTTTCATCCTCACTCCTTCGTTATTTAAAATCTATTTTTGCAATCGTAGGAAGTTTTCCTTTAAATGCATTACTTTTCATTCGTTTTTCTAACATCTCTATAAGTTCTTTGTCAGATTCTGATTGTATCAAATCTTCCTTAGAGATTCTCTCATCTAAGAGTTTTTTAAGCATATCATCCATCACCTTGTAACTATATCCTATCTCCTCTTCATCACTTTGCCCTTCCCAAAGGTCAGCACTTGGTTTTTTCTCCAAGATAGATTGAGGAACTCCTAAAAATTCTGCAAATCCAAATTCATCTGATTTGTACATTTCTCCTATTGGATTGATAGCACAAGCGATATCTCCAAAGATTGTCCCATATCCAAGTAAAATCTCACTTTTATTTGATGTCCCAACTACCAAAGAACTATCTCTTGCACTCACATCATAAAGTGTAGCCATTCTCATTCTTGCACTAAAATTTCCAATTCGAAGAGCTGAAGCATCATTTTTATTACTAAAATATCCTTCAACCATTGGAGCGATACTTATCGTTTCATATTTGATATCAAACTTTTCACAAAGTTCAACCGCATGCAAGATACTCTCGTGACTAGAAAACTGTGATGGCATCAGTACCCCACTCATATTAGAAGGAAATGCCTCTTTGCAAAGTACTGCAACCACTGCACTATCAAGTCCACCACTAATTCCAACAGTTACATTTTTTAAGCCACTTTTAGCCACTTCATCTTTCAAAAAATTTATCATTTGAGCTTTAATATTTTCGTAATTCATCTGTGGAATCTCCTAACTTTTAAAATTCATATTCGCAATATTTTCGATCAAAACTGTAGCATAACTCCCTTTAGGAAGGGTAAAAGAGAGGGTTAATTTTTCCTCTTTTTCATCATATTTATTCTTTAAATCATCCACTTTTATCCAAGCTTCTCTTCTAAAACCTTTGGCATGAACAAAAGGGTCATCAAACATTTTTTCGATTTCTCCAGCTTCTTTGGTAGCTCTTAGCACTTTTCTACCTGGAAGAAGTCCTGTAATAGTCACTTTATCATTATTTAAAAAAACATCACCATTCATTGGTTGCAATTTATTCAAGCCCTCTTTTTTAGCTCTTTCCACCCTTTTAGAAAGCCAAGCATTAAAAAAATAGCTTTGATATGCTGAAATCAAAAGATGTTCAAGCTTTTTATTTTTGACTATCTCTTCTCCATAAATGACATCTCTTGCTTTTTCAAAGTTATAATCTTGTCCAAATCTTTGATATCCAAAATAGTTTGGAAGCCCATGCTTTTGGATTTTTGCTAAAACACTATAAATCTCACTTAAACTCTCTTTTTTGACATCTTTAAGAGTTATGATAAATCGATTGCTAGCCAAATCTCCTATACTTAGCCCCATTTTATCTTTTGTAACTTCTAAAATCTCAATATTTTTATGATTAAGCTCTTTTAGAAACTTCTCTTTGATAAGTGGGATACTGATGTATTGTGTAGTTGTTGCATTTTTATCTTTTAGTCCAGCGTACCCTATTTTATGCTCATCTATTCCAAAAGTTTCACTGATTTCAGCGAGCAAATCCCAAGTAGAGAGCCACTCTTTTTTTATTTTTAAAATAAGATAATTTCCACTGCCACTAAAAACTCTATTGGGTATCTCTTCTACTATAAAATCATATTTATTTTGTGTAAATGTAAAATCAATTTTTTTGTGATTTTGAATAAACACTCTTTTTATATCTGGTATATTTTCCATATTTTTCCTACTAATGTTCTTTTTTTATAGTATCCAAAAATTGATAAATTTAATTCTTTAAAGATTTATTGATGTATTATTAGAAAAACTTTTAGGATCATCATTTGCAATTTAAAAAATACTATTTTTAGCAATTTTATTTTATATCTTAGCTGTAACTATCCATATATCGAGTGATTATTTTGACTCAAAAAAAGAGATACTTGAACAAGTTAATAAAAAGCTCTTCCAAAGTGTGAATACAGCAGTTTTAGTACTTCCAAAAGATTTTCACCATAAATCAACGTTAGAAGATGGCTTAAGTGACGAAAATGATATGAAAAATATCGTTTCACTTTCAAATCATGCCCAAATACTAGGTGTAAAATATATCTATACACTCATTAAAAAAGATAATAACATAATCTTTACATCATCAAGTGCAACCCCAAAAGAATTAGAAAAAAACGAAAATTTATCCCATTTTGGAGATAGATATGATGATGTTTCCCCTATGGTTTTTGATGTATTTAAAACGATGGAGAAGTCATTTGATCAATATGAAGATAAATGGGGGAAGTTTTATACCCTTTATTTTCCTATGACAAGTGAAGATGGGACACAATTTATCGCTGCTGCTGATGTAGATATCTCCAAACTTAATCATCAACTCAATCTAGTCTTGTGGGAATCTATCAAACATATTATTGTTCAAATTTTATTTTTATTACCACTTTTTTTAGTCTATCAAGCAAAAGAAAAAGAAAGTAAAAAGCTACTTCAAGAAAAAATACAAGAGATAACAAAAGAGCTTGAACTCAAGCAAAAAGAGATTTTTCAAAAATCAAAAATGGCCGAGATGGGAGAGATGATCTCAAACATAGCTCACCAATGGAGACAACCACTTAGTGCTATAAGTTCAGGTGCTAGTGGATTAAAAGTACAAGATGAACTAGGGATTTTATCAAAAGAAGGACTCCATGGCGGGATCGATAAGATTGTTAAAAATACACAATACTTATCTAAAACAGTTGAAAATTTCAGAAGTTTTTTTACTCCAAACCGACCAAAAGAGAAAAAAAATATCACAGAAATATTTGAACTTATCGATACTATTTTTGGAAATACACTTATGGAAACTTATATAGAGCTTATCAAAAATATTGAAGATATTAAACTCAACACATATGTAAATGAACTCACTCAAGTACTTATAAACTTTATAAAAAATGCTAAAGATGCTATCGGAAAAGATGGCGGAGTGATTATTATTGATGCTTATATCGATGATAAAATTGTGATCAAAGTAAAAGATAGTGGCGGTGGTATCCCAGATGATGTGATAGATAAAATTTATGATTCTTATTTTACAACCAAAGATTCTTCAATTGGGACAGGGATAGGACTTCATATGTCAAAACAGATTATTGAAGAGCATCTAGATGGAACAATCGAAGTTCAAAATGTAGAGTTTAAATCAAGAGAGATCTCATATAAAGGTGCAGAATTTACCATTACCCTTCCAAAAGAGCTACAAGAAGAAAAATAAAATCACAAGAAAGAATATTTTGTTATTCTTCCTTTTTTTTCATCCTACTTTCTATCTCATCTATCACTAATCCAAGCTCTTTTTCTAGCATTGGAAGAAGCGATTTATCAAGTGTCATTTCAAGCTCTTTTGCTATTTTACTTACCTTTAAAGCACCTGCTCCTTCACTATTTCCTTTAAGTGTATGTGCAAGTCTTTTAAGCTCCTCACCATGATAAAGATCAAAATTGATATCTTTATATTTTAAAAGCCCTTTCAATATGATTTGGTATGTTTTTACATTTCCCATAAGGAGATTGAGTCCATATTGCGTATCTATTGTTTCAAATTGAGGAAAATTTATTTTAGATTTATTTGACTTTTTTAAATTTTCTTGCCTGTTATATTCCCCTACACTTTTTGAGCCAAGATATTTTAAAAGAGTTGTATGCAACTTTTGCACATCAATTGGTTTGTTAAGATGTTCATTCATTCCAACACTGTGTGTTTTTTCAACATCCTCTTTCATAGCGTTTGCAGTGAGAGCAACAATAGGGATACTTAGATCTTTTCTTCTATTTGTTTTGTCGCTTCATATCCATCCATTATAGGCATTTGGATATCCATCAAAATAAGATCGTAGTTATTTTGTTCAAACATATCACACGCTTCTTGACCATTATTTGCTATATCAATGTGTATCTCAAAATCTTCTAAAAGCCCTTTTATAATCTCTTGATTTATAAGATTATCTTCAACAACAAGTAACCTACTATTTTTAACAAACTCTAAATTCTCATGATCAGATAAAGTCACTTTGTTTATATTTTTGTTATTTTGTTTTTCAAGATCTTTTCTTTTAAAAATAGTATGGATCACTTCATAAAAAATTTGAGGATCAATAGGTTTATGAAAATAATGGATCAAATCATTATCTTCTATTTTTTCTTG
>CALMBI010000154.1 GCA_937860115.1 uncultured Arcobacter sp.
AAAACAGCTATTTGTTTTGTATTTTTTTTCTCTTTTTTTTACTCAAACAATTCTTAGTGCAACAGATACAATCAAATTGCAGTTGTTATGGAAGCACCAATTTGAATTTGCAGGATTTTATGTAGCAAAAGAGAAGGGTTTTTATAAACAACGAGGTTTAGATGTACAAATTAATGAGTATTCCCCTGAAATAAATATTGTTGATGATGTGTTAAACAATAAAAGTGATATTGGGATAGGAAGAACATCTCTTATTCTTGATAGATTACAGGGCAAAGAGATCAATCTACTTTTTACTACCTTTCAAAGTTCTCCTCATGTTTTGATTAGTAAAAAAAGGGATGATTTAAGTGATATTCGTGATTTTAAAAATAAAAAAATCATGGTGAGTGATGATCTTGATGCAGTTGCCGCGATATCTGCTATGATGAAAGTTGGCAATATCAAAAGCAGTGATTATATACAAATGAACCACAGTTTTAATATCGAAGATGTTATAAGTGGAAAAGTTGATTTGATGTCTGTATATCTATCAAATGAACCTTATGCTTTTATAGAAAAAAATCTCCCATTTACCATTTTTAATCCAAAAGATTACGGATTTGATTTTTATAGTGATATTGTCTTTACTTCAAGTGAGTATCTGACACAACATGAACACAATGTCCAACAATTTATGTTAGCATCAAAAGAGGGCTGGCAATACGCATTTAACAATATAGATGAAACAATAGAGATCATCTTAAAACACTATAACACTCAAAATAAAACAAAAGAAGCTTTATTATATGAAGCAAATATCTTAAAATCACTCGCTTTTACTAATGAGATCTCTTTTGGAACACTTACAAATGAAAGAATAGAAGAATTAGCAAATTTGTATAGATTGATGGGGGAAACAAAACAATCAAATAGTGTTTTAAAAGATTTTATTTATGAACCAAAAACTTTTTTACAAAAATTACAAATATTTTTAACGCCTGAAAGAATTGGATTTTTCTTATTTGGGATTTTTGTGTTAGTTTTCTTTTTGTGGTACAGAAATTCTCTTGTAAAACAACAAAACAAAACATTAGAGCAATTAGTAGATCAAAAAACAAAAGCTTTACAACAACTTAATGAGAGTCTAGAAAATCAAGTACATGAACGAACACAAGAGTTGCATATGCAAAAAAATGAACTCAAAACAATTTTTGAAAACTCAAAAGCTGGGAAAGCGATACTTGATTTTGATACTTATTTTCTCTATTTTAATGATGCATATTTGGA
>CALMBI010000155.1 GCA_937860115.1 uncultured Arcobacter sp.
CCTTTAAATTTAATTTGTTCAGTGTCTTTCGTGCCTTTTGGAATAGTAAGTTCCAGCTCGCCTCTTATTCCAGGGATAGTCATTGTTGTGCCTAAAGCAATTTGAGTAAAAAATACTGGTAATTCTATATAGATGTTGTCTTCATGTCTTATAAAATTAGAATCATCTTTTACATTAATATTCAGATAGAGATCCCCTCTTTGTCCATCTGGATATACGTTTCCTCTTCCGCCAACTCTGATTCTATTACCACTATTGATCCCTTCAGGAATATTCACTTCAAATGATTCATTAATTTCCTCATATCCTTTAGCACCACATTTGTTACATTTTTCACTTACAGATTCACCGCTTCCTTGACATGTTGGACAAGTTTGAGCAAAAGTCATAAATCCTTGTCTCATATGTACTTGACCCATTCCATTACATGATTTACAAGGAGCTAATTTACCATCCTTTGCACCTGTTCCCTTACAACTATCACAAGCTTTTTTGTATTTGTATTTGATCTCTTTTTTGGTACCAAAAACAGCTTCATTAAAATCAAGTGTAACTGTCGTTTCTGTGTCTATATTAAATTTGTATCTTTTTTGAGATTTTCTTCTTTGGCTGCCTCCACCAAATCCAAACATATCTTCAAAAATAGAACTCAGATCTTCAAACCCACCAAAACCAGAACTTCTTCCACCACCATGTCCTTCAAGTCCAGCTTTTCCATAACGATCATAGATTGATTTTTTCTCATCATCACTTAGCACTTGGTATGCTTCATTGACATATTTAAATTTTTCTTCAGCTTCTTTATCACCTTGATTTTTATCAGGATGATATTTCATAGCCATTTGTCTATATGCTTTTTTAATAGTATTTTTATCTGCATCCCTTGAAACCTCTAAGATTTCATAATAACACATATTTTCCATCGTATCTCCAATAATGTATAAAATTAAATATAATGAGTCGCGATTTTATCTACTTTTAGTTATAATAAACCTTATAAATTAGCAATCAAAGGGTTCGAGTGTCAAAAAAAGGACTTGACAAATTTTATAATCTTGTGGAGAGTTTTGAAAATCTCCCATCTATTGGAAAAAAATCTGCATTACGACTTGCTTATCATATTGTGTATGAAAATTCTTACAGTGGATTAAAGCTTGCCCATAGTATTGAAAATGCGATCAGTAGTATCACAAAGTGCACTATTTGTAATTCTATGAGTGAGCATGAAGTGTGTGATATATGTTTAGATAATGATAGAGAGATACAAAGACTTTGTATTGTTCAATCCGCAAAAGATATTTTTAATATCGAAGACTCAGGGCAATATGATGGTAGATATTTTGTTTTAGAACACCTTGATGAAGAAAATATGCAAAAATTAAAAAAGCTAATAGAACAAAACGGAATAAAAAATATCTTATTTGCGATTACACCTAGCATTGCAAATGATGCATTTATACTTTATATTGAAGACAGATTAAAAGATAAAGGGATAAAGTTTACAAAAATTGCCCAAGGTGTTCCAACTGGAGTAAGTTTGGAAAATGTAGATATCTTATCACTCTCAAAAGCAATCAAGTGCAGTGTAGATATTTAGTAGCTATCAAATCGAATCATTAAGAAAAAATTCGATATCATCGGAAAAAATTTAAATAAACCAAAGAGAGAAAAATGGAATA
>CALMBI010000156.1 GCA_937860115.1 uncultured Arcobacter sp.
CACTTGTATTCATTGAAGCACCTGGGCTTTGCTCACCATCTCTTAATGTTGTATCAAAAATTATTATTTTTTTATCATCTGTTATTATATTTGACATTGTATATCCTTTAAAATGCTCTATTAAAATGTCTCTTTTTAATAGGGACTAACTTGTGTTATTGTAGTAAAAAAAACGGAAAACTTGACTGAAATAGTCTTATTTTGAGAGAAGGAGCAGGAGCAGGTTTTTATTTTCTGTAGTATTTATAGTTTTTATGTTTTTTCGTTGTATTGAAAACTGTTTCATTTCTGCTCCTTTTTTGTGTTTATTTTTTGTGGAGAAACTTTATCAAAGAAAACTTTATTCCAAATTAAAAAACTATTTCAGATAAACCCTATAAAATTTCCCTTTTATTTTATTATTTCCCAAGTCAATTGAAGCCCTTTTTGCTACTTTTGGATCAAGTGCAACATACGAGCACAAATCTTTTACATCAATCTTACCAACTTGGTTTTTGTCAAGCCCTATTCCAGAAGTTAAAGCTCCTAAAATATCTCCTCGACTTAGTTTTTGTTTTTTCCCACCGTTAATAAAAATCGATTTAAAAAGTGGTGTATCATCATATTGTGTATCTATTTTTGATGGAAGTGGTTCTAAAGTTGAGTTAGATTGATAAGTCAAATCTTCAAACAAACCAATATCGCCACCATCGATCAACGAAACTGCATGACCAGATTTTCCAGCCCTTGCTGTTCTTCCAATTCTATGAGTATACACTTCAAGATCTTTTGGAAGATTATAATTGATGACAAGCTCAACATCATCTATATCAAGCCCTCTTGAAGCAACATCTGTTGCAATCAAAATTTTATAACTTTTATTGGAAAAAAGTGCAATAGTTTCATCTCTATCTTTTTGTTCCAAATCGCTATGAAGAACAAGTGGATAGATATCGTATCTTTCAAGTTCATCTGCAAGATTGTCACATTCGATTTTCATATTGCAAAATATGATTGTTGACTTTGGCTGATAGAGATCCAATATTTTTAGAATAATGCTTGTTTTATCAAACTCATTTGATTCATAAAAGATCTGAGCTATTTTATCTTCAGTGTGCTCTGACTCAACCTCTACCATCACTGGATCTTTTAAGATATCCCGTGAAAGTTTTTCTATATTAGATGGATAGGTAGCAGAAAAAAGCATTGTTTGTCTCTCTTTAGGAATATAAGAAATGATTGCATTTATATCTTCACTAAATCCCATATCAAGCATACGATCAGCTTCATCAAGTACAAGTGTATTGATACCCTTTGGAGAGAAATTATCATTTTGTAAATGCTTCAAGATTCTTCCTGGAGTACCTACAATAATATGTGCTTTATGTCTTAATGAATGTACTTGAGGATTGTAGGGCACTCCTCCACAAAGTGTAAGTATTTTGATATTGTGTTGAAATTTTGCTAATTGTTTCAGTTCATCACTTATTTGATTTGCGAGTTCTCTAGTAGGTGCTAAAATTATCATTTGAAAATCAAATTTTTTTACATCAAGCTTATTTAAGATTGGTAGAGAAAATGCTATTGTTTTTCCACTTCCTGTTTTTGCTTTGCCAATAATATCTTTTCCATTAAGTGAAAATGGCAATGATTTTTCTTGGATCTCTGTCATATAAGAAAACCCAAATTTTTGAAGTGTTTTTAAAAGTTCACCATCTAAACTTTTTAATGAATCAAAACTATTATTCAATTTTACCTGCTATTACAGAGATTCCACCTGCTACTTTATCACCAATTGAAACTTTTACACTATAGTTTGAAGCAACTTCCAAAACAATTGTCCCTTGTACAAAAACTCCAATCCGATCTCTTGTATTTACTTGGTAGATATTGTTATATAAAACTATATCGCTACCACACATTCCACTAATAATTTCCATCTTCGTATTAGATCCATCAAACTCACTAAAACTTACAATTGCTTTATTATTAAGTGCTCTACTTTTAAATGACCAACTTGAAAGATTTAACCCTTTTTGATAGAGGTTAATAAAATAATTTCCATTGATTGGCGCTCTTAAAATATGGCTTCCACATAGATCTACATCGATATAGATTTTTTGTACTCCATCTTGAGTATCAATACTCATTATTTTACCATCAATAGGTGCATAGAGTGTGTTAGCAAGATTGATTGGATTTTTACTTACAGAAAAATTATTTCTATAGATCCATAATAATGCAACCGTTACAAGAAATGCAACTTTTGCTAAAAAAGTAAAACCAAGTAGATATAGTACTATAGCTGATCCAAAAGCTATCCCTATTTTAGAATACCCCTCTTGCAGAATATATTGTTTTAGATTATAAATTGTTTGTTCCATCTTGGTGTAGGTCTCCCCCTTCATAGATCTCTTTACCAGTTTGTTTGATAATCTCTCTTACTCTCTCACCAGTGATCACTTCAATATCTAAAAGCTCTCGTGTCATAATCTCCATCGCTTCTTTATACTCTTCTAAAGTAGCAAGTACATGCTGGTATCTTTCATTTAAAGTAGTTTTTATATGAAGATCAAGATCCTCGGCTAATTTATCACTATAATCTTTACTCACATGGCCACCACCTAAAAATTGGTTGGTTTGACGAGAAAGTACCATTAGTCCAGCTACATCACTCATTCCATACACACTTGCCATCGCTTTAATAATCTCAGTAGCTCTCTCAAGATCGTTTCCTGCACCTGTACTAATCTCACCTATAAATACTTGCTCAGCTGCACGACCACCTAAAAGTACATCAACTTCAGCGATAAGCTCATGTTTTTGCATAAGATATTTATTCTCTTCTGGAGTATTGAGTGTATATCCAAGTGCAGCAAGACCTCTTGGTACAATAGAAACTTTATTTACTTTTTTAGCACCTTTTGTAACTTCAGCCATCACTGCATGACCTGATTCGTGATACGCTACGATCTCTCTTTCTTTTGGTGAAATTCTTCTACTTTTCTTTTCAAGTCCAGCGATTTGTCGCTCAACTGCTTCTTTAAAATGAGATGGTGACACCTCTTCTTTATTTGCACGTCCTGCTAGTAATGCAGCCTCGTTGATGATATTAGCAAGATCAGCACCAGCTAGTCCTGCTGTCATAGTAGCAACTTCTCTAAGATCTACATCTTTTGCTATTTTCACTCCCTTAATATGGACATTTAAAATCTCCATTCTACCTTCAAGATCTGGCTTATCAACTAAAACTTGTCTATCAAATCGCCCAGGTCTAAGAAGTGCAGGATCTAAGATCTCAGGTCTATTTGTAGCAGCAAGAACGATTACAGGTGCACCTGAACTATCAAATCCATCCATCTCTGCTAAAAGTTGATTTAAAGTTTGCTCTCGCTCATCATTACCACTAATACCACCACTTGCACGACTTTTTCCAATTGCATCAATCTCATCAATAAAGATAATCGCAGGAGCTACTTTTTTTGCTTGTTCAAAAAGGTCTCTTACCCTACTTGCTCCAACCCCAACAAACATCTCAATAAAACTTGATCCAGTTACACTTAAAAACTCAACATCTGCTTCCCCAGCAACTGCTTTTGCCAAAAGTGTTTTTCCTGTTCCTGGAGGTCCCACTAAAAGGACACCTTTTGGGATTTGAGCTCCAAGATTCACATATCTATCAGGAGATTTTAAAAAGTCAACGATCTCTGTCACTTCCTCTTTTGCTTCTTTATTTCCAGCCATATCCTCAAATTTTACTTTTGGCTTTTCTGAGTTGATCATTTTTTTAGATCCACCCATTCCAAGGATTCCACCACCCATAGATTTTGCCATTCGTTTAGCCAAAAATGACCAAATAAGGAAGAAAATCAAAATAGGTAAAACCCATCCAAATAACATATCTCCAAGAAGATTCTCTTCACTAAATCCGCCATAAGCGATCCCTTTTGCTTCAAGAGCTGGAATCAATGTCTCATCTGGAACAACTCTTCTTACCTTATAGGCAATAGATTCTCCACCCATCGCTTTTCCAGTCGCTTTGATAGTTGTTGGACCAATTCCCACATAATCAATTGAACCATTATTAATAAGTGTTTTTAAATCTGAGTAAGAGATCGTTTTTTGTTGTTGTCCATATGATCCTGCTGCACTATTTGCATTCATATCATCTTGTGGGAATAGTGTTTTAAACACCATAATTGAAACAATTGAAAATACAACAAAAACTAATATTGGATTATTAAAAAATCCCTTATCATCATTATTTGGATTATTATTATTTTGCTTATTATTTTTGTCTTGCTGAGCCATTATTTTTTTCCTTTAAGTACAAGAGTTCGCCATTCATTTTTCGCAATTTTTTCGATTATTTGGAACTCTTCAAATTTTTTGAGCACTTTATCTTCATAGTTTTCAAGTATCCCTGAAAGGATCAATATACCATCATCTTTTAAAACTTTTTTTAAGTCTTTATTGATCATGATAAGTACATCCGCTACTATATTTGCTACCACAACATCATATTTTTGTGGCGCTACAACTGCACTTCCTGTCCAAGCTTTATTTGGTTTCACACCATTTGAATCAAAATTGATAAGTGCATTTTCGGTCGCTTGTTCATCTGTATCACAAAGATCACAAATTGCCCCAAGTTTAGTTGCAGCGATAGAAAGTATCCCGCTCCCTGCTCCTACATCAATAAGTGTATCTCCACTTTTTACATATTTGCTAATCGCATCAAGACAACTACTTGTAGTTTCGTGATGACCACTTCCAAAAGCAAGGGCAGGATCTATTAAAATATTGATCTTATCTCTCTTTGGCTCATACCAGCTAGGATGAATATAAAACTTTCCAACATCGACAGGTTCAATACTATCTTTGTATTTTTGAATCCAATTTTCATTTTCTATTTTTTCTAAAGATGTAAAACAAGTTACCTCTTCTCCAAGCGCATTTGTTAGTTCTTGCGTAAAATACTCTACGCCCTCTAAAACAGTATCAAGTTCATCTTCACTTCGTAAGATTATTGCGTTATCAAGCTCTTCAACAGCATCTTCAGTTAAACTCATCACCAAATCTAAAAAAAGATCATAATGGCAACTTGGAACTATTTTCAATTCATAATAATATTCGTTCAAACAAAATCCTTCATTATATGTATAATTTATAAAATGGGATCGATTATAGCCAAAAAGGGCTTAATTGTATTGAGAGAACTAAATTTTAGAGAGAATCTCTTTTGTTACTATGATATCATTTAAAATTTGTGATTTCAATTCATTAATGTTGTCATATTTTTTGTTATCTCTCACTCTAGAGACAAATTCTATCTCGACAAAAGAATCAACATGATCAAGTTTTTGATCTAAAATATGTGTTTCTATAGCATATTTTCCATCGGTTGATACCCTATGACCCAAAAAACTAACGCTTGAATATTTTATACCATTTACGATTGAATAAGTAGCATAGATCCCTTCGCTTGGAAGCAAAAAATTTTCACATTCAATATTGATAGTTGGGACAAATTGCTTTTTACCGATCCCTTGCCCAGCAATATGAAGTCCACTTATCGTATAATTTTTCCCTAAAAATTGATTTGCTTTTGTAATATTTCCACTACTTATATATTCTCGTATTACTCTGCTATGAACTGCAATATCATCATAAAAAAACTCATTAACAATTTCAACATCACCTTTAAAAAGTGATTGTAATAGTTCTATAGAACCACTCGCATGGACACCAAATTTAAAATCAAAACCAACTACAATTTTTTGTAAATTCGGAAATTCTTCATTGAGTAAAGCAACAAACTCTATTGGAGTCAAATGTTTGATACCCTCTAGTGGATAATAAAAAAGTGGGTAGTTTGTATAAAGTGCTCTTTTTGTTTTAGGTGTAAGATTTGCATACCCTGTCTCAATTACAACGATAGCACCATTGGTATCAAGTCTTTTAAAAAGCTCTTGATGAGCAAGATGCATCCCATCAAATCCACCAATTGCTATACTTGTAATGCTACTTTTTAAAGTAAAACAACTCTTCAATATTTCCCTCTTTCCCTGCAACTTTACTTTGACTTGCATGAACTAAATGAAGTCCCAGTTTAAAAGCTTCACTTATAAATCTATCTCTTGCAACTCTTATTGCTAGTGGGTCTTGCACTACACCATTGCTATTTCGCTTCACATTTTGCCCCACTTCATATTGGGGTTTGAAAAGGATAATCACATCTTTATGTGCTAACCTTGCGATATCAGCTAAAATATATAAAATACTAATAAAAGAGACATCACAAGTCACCACATCGTAAGTAATATTTGGATGGAAGTTTCTAATATCTGTTTTTTCAAAAACACTAATTCTCTTATCATCTCGCACGGTTTCGTGCAGTTGGTTTGTCCCAACATCAACACAAGCAACAGATGCAATATCATTTTTTAAAAGTATTTGTGTAAATCCACCTGTGCTACTTCCTATATCAAGGGCTGTTTTATTTTGAAGCTCGATATCAATCTCAAAGAGAAAATATTTGAGTTTATAAGCAGCTCGGCTTACAAAAAACTCATCTTGCAAAATCTCTATCTCCATCCCCTCTTCATAGTTAAACGATGTTTTGGTGATAACTACCCCATCAACTAAAATCTTTTTATTTTTAATAAGCTCACTTGCTTTTGAGCGACTCTCTATTTGTGGATGGTTGGTTAAGTATATATCTAATCTCATAAGGAGAATTATAGTTTAAGTTTATAGAAAAAGAGGTTAGGTGGTTTATAGAAGATTTGTCTAACTAAAAAGTGTATTAATTTCTGGTTTGATTGGTTCTTTTGTATTGGTTCCAACTTAGAATAAAAAATATTTGAAGTAAAGAAATATTGATAAAAGGATATTTTTACTGCAGTATACATTCCCAAGTATGACTTGGAGATGAGTGGAAACTTAGTTAATTTTATTCATAATGAGAAATATTAAAAATGGATTAGATTGAGTTTAAAACTGATAATCTATACCATATTGGTATCTTGTATATGTAGCACCATCATTATTTGCTGTTTGTAGATTTATATTAAAAGCAATTTTTTCTGTTAGTTTGATTTTTGCCCCACCAACTAAACCATAAAACCAAAAATCATAATTCAAGCCATACAAAGTAGGCACATCTGCATTTCCTGAACCAGCATCAAATCCAATATAAGGGCTAACTTTTTCATCTTGAAGGAAATGAATTCTTGGACCTACTAACAAAACTGTAATATCTGCACTATGATTTTTTCCTTGATAGGGATAAGTTCCAGATAATTTACCTATTTCACCAACGATACTAATTGGATATTCACTTTCAATATCTTTTTTAATTGATAATGAATACCCTATAAATGTTGTGTCTTGTTTTGGATACCTAATTGTTCCATCATAATATTTAATAGGACCCATCGCCCCTTTAAAGTTATTATATGCTACATTCATAGACCAATCATGATTGTTTGATTCATTTGCAAAGGCTCCAATATTAATTAAGATAAGTAATAAACTTACAGTCAATTTTTTCATCTTTTACTCCTTTTTCATTTTGACCAAAATATATCATCTATGACCTTTATTAATACTTACAATTTGACTAAATATATTCAAATTGACTAAAGGATTTTTATTGGAAGTGTATGAAAAAATCAATTATCTTTTAACTGAACAAAAGATGTCAAAAAAAGAATTTGCAGATAAATTGATTGAATTGTCTCCAAAATTAAAATCAACTGGTGAAACACCATCGAACCAAACTATTTTGGGTTATTTATACGGAAAACGAGAAATCAAAATTGAACTTATCCCCTATATAGCAGAAGTTTTAGGGGTAAGTGAACAAGAGCTTTTTAGTTTTGATTTGGAGTATTCGTGCAACAATAACTACAGACAATCAAAAGAGGTGCGAGAGATTCTCCACAATCTTCAATATGCTCCAAATACAGTTATCCAAAACTTCAAAGAACAACTTGCAAAATACAAAGCCCTACACGATGAGAGTTTGAGGAAGTTCTGAGATAAATCAATCTCTAATAACCATTTAGTTACAATTTTTAAAATATATCATAGAGGAGTTTACATGACAATGCTTATGAACAGAGTTATCGATGATATTGGTGTATTATCTCAAAATGAAAAAAATGATATTCTTAAAGTTTTGATAGCTTCTATGGATGAAACAAATGATGAAAATTCTGATACATTATGGGCAGAATTAGCAAAAAAAAGATATGAAGATATAGAATCTAGAAAAGTTCAAACAGTCAGTTGGGATGCCATTAAAAAACAAGTTTTAGCTTAAAATGAAAAAAGAGATACAATTTCATCCTGAGGTTCTCGAAGAGATCAAAGGTGCATACGATTGGTATGAAAGTAAAGTGCTAGGTTTAGGAAATAAGTTTTTAATGGAACTTGAGAATAGCTATCTCTCTATCCAAACTTTTCCAAATATGTGGGCAAATTTTCAATATGGTTTTAAAAGATATTTATTAAATAGATTTCCATTTTCAATACTTTATAAAGTTACAGACAAAACAATAATTATCGTTGCTATCATGCATAATAGTAGAAAACCAAATTATTGGCTAAATAGAATTCTTTAGCCAAATTGTATTCAAATAGGTACAAAATTGAAATTTATAGAAAAAGAATTTAGCTCAACTATTGAAGTAAAAAAATCAAAATTTATTGCCCACCTTTGTCCTTATGATGAGTTTGAGTCGATGATGGAGAGACTTAAAAATGAGCATCCAAAAGCAAGACACCATGTCTACGCGTATAGATACCTCAATGAATTTGACCAAATTGTAGAAAATTCAAGTGATGATGGGGAGCCAAAAGGGACAAGTGGAAGACCAAGTCTTAAAGTGCTTAGTGGAGCTGACATCATCAATAGTGCTGTGATTATTGTTAGGTATTTTGGTGGAACGATGCTTGGAACTGGTGGACTTGTCAAAGCTTATAGTGATGCTGTTAATGCTGTGATTGAGGTGAGTGACTTTATCAACTATGAAAAGCTTGAAGAGAAAATAATCACAGTTTCCTATACTGAGCTAGCAAAAGTAGAGCATACTTTAAAAACTCTTGATATTACTATCAAAACAAAAGAGTTTGGTAATGATGTAACACTGACGCTTCAAGCAACAAAAGAAAAATTAGATCAATTTCAATATTAAAAGGATTATGTAATGACACAAAACACAAGAACACTTCTTATAATAGCCTCTTTGATGATGGCACTAAACATAGCTATAGGAGCATTTGGTGCTCATGGTCTTAGACCATATCTTGATGAATATGGAACGATTATTTACAACAAAGGGGTTGCATACTCTTTTTACAACACACTTGGACTTTTTGCAATTGCATTTATGAGTTATCTCCTTCCAAATTCTACAAAATTAGTCAAAGGATACTATTTTATTTTGGCTGGTACATTGATTTTTTCTTTTTCACTTTACATTTTATCACTGACTCTGATCCTTTGGTTAGGTGCTATTACCCCTATTGGTGGAACAGCTATGATTATAGGATGGATACTTGTGATACTTGGATTAAAAGAAGAAAAATAAAATATGGAACTATTTGTTTTAGCTCTTCTTATAGGAATTGGATTTGTAGCATATCAATATTTTAATCCACAAACTCAAAAAAAATCATCAACAATAAAAAAATCTGAGATTTTAGAAGAATATGAAAATCAACTCTCCAAATTAGATACTAAAGAGGAAAAAATAGCTTATATAAAAACAATCAATGATGAACTCTCAAGAAATATATTTTTTGACAAAAATGAGATAAAAGAGATTATGCAAACTTTTATCGCAAAATCTATTTGATTTTAATAAAAAAGATTGATGAGAAAATCAATCTTTGTTAGTGTAAGAAGTGTCTTACCCCTGTAAAATAAAGTGCCATCCCATATTCATTTGCAGCTGCAATTACTTCATCATCTCTTACACTTCCACCTGGTTCGATCACACATTTTACACCAGCCTCAGCTGCAGCATCTATACTATCTCTAAACGGAAAAAATGCTTCAGAAGCTAAAACTGAACCAGTTGTATCAAGTCCCATATCTGAAGCTTTTCTAAGTGCCGCTTTTGCTGCATCAACTCTACTTGTCATACCCATACCAACAGCTACCATTGCAGAATCTTTTACATAAACTACACAGTTAGATTTTGTCAAACTTGCAACTTTATAAGCTATCTCCATATCTTTTAGCTCTTGAGGAGTTGCACTTCTAGTTGTTTTAAGTTCTGCATTTTTTACTTCATTCTCTCCAACTACATCGCTATCTTGGAACACAAATCCACCATCTACGATTTTAAAATTAATATCATCATTTGCAAGTTCTAGTTTTGTTGTCCCTTGAGAGAAAAGTTTGATTCTTTGTTTTCTACTAAGCTCTTCAATAGCCTCAGCTGTGAAATCAGCTGCAAAAACTACTTCCAAAAATATCTCATTCATTTTTTTAGCTAAGTCAAGTTCGACAATACCATTCACTGCAACAACTCCACCAAATGCACTTACAGGATCACATTTTAAAGCTTCTGTGTAAGATTCTAAAAGCGTATCTTTGATAGCAAAACCACAAGGATTTCCATGTTTTACAATACATACTGCATTATCATCACCAAAAGCAGATGCTATTTTAGCAGCTCCACTGATATCTCCCATATTGTTAAAACTTGCTTCACCTTTTAAAGTTTTAAATTTTGTTGAAAGGTGTTTATCAAACTCGTACAATGCACCTTTTTGGTGTGGATTTTCACCATATCTTGTATCAAATACTTTAGTTCCTACAATAAATTGTTTAGCTCCAAAACCATTATTGAATCGTCTATTCATATAGTTTGCTATCATTGAATCATATGAAGCTGTATGTTCATAAGCTTTTATCATCATATCTCTTCTAAACTCTACTGTGTTTGTATTATTTTTAAGGTTGTTTAAAACTAAATCATAATCAGCAACATCAGTTACAATGATAACACTATCAAAGTTTTTAGCAGCCGACCTAACCATCGCTGGTCCACCGATATCGATATTTTCAATAATCTCTTCAAAATCATCTGTTTTTTCAATAGTCGCTTTAAATGGATACAGATTAACACATACCAAATCTATCCCTTCAACACCTAACTCTTTCGCTTGATCTAAATGTGATTGTTTATCTCTTCTATGAAGGATTCCACCGTGAATGTAAGGATTGAGAGTTTTTACTCTTCCTTCAAAACACTCTGGAAATTTTGTTACTTCATTTGCTTCTATCACTTTAATACCAGCTTCTTGTAAAGCTTTATATGTTCCACCTGTAGAGATGATCTCATATCCTAAGCTTACTAATTCTTTTGAAAAATTTACAACACCACTTTTGTCACTTACACTGATTAATGCTCTCAATTTGTATCCCTTATGTTAAGTTTTTGATTATTTTGAATTCGCAGATTATACTAAAAGAGTGGTTATAAGCCACTAAATTAGTATAAATTTATTTTATAAGTTTTTTTTGATTTACTAAAATTTGATCATTTTTAAGATTGAAATCTATATCAAGCAAAACATAATCCCCGTCATATTTAGCAATTTTATCAAGATTCTTATAGTCATTTTGTGAACTTTTTAGATAACTATTAAATGAATCTTTATCGATTCGTACCATTAAATTAAATGTTACATATTTTAGTAATTCATTTGAATTATGAAGTATGTTATGTTTATTTTTTTTGAGAACAAAATTTGCATCAAGCTTCAATGATTTGATCAAAAAATCAAATGATCCATATTGAAGCTCACTAAACTCCATTCCATACTTTATCTCTCCGCCATGGTTTGCTATATCAATTACATATTTTAAAAGTGGAGAGTATCCCTCCTCTTCCCAAAGTGCTAATTGATCAGTATTATCCATTATAAATTTGATAGGTTCAAGTAATATTTTTTCTAATCCACCATTAATTTGAACTGTTTTAGCTTCTATTTTTGAATCGTGTGTTTTAAGTGAAAATTGATCAACTTTAGTATTTGTAATAAATGAAAGTTCGTTATCTTGTGAAATTGCTTCTATATTTGTACTATTTTTTGCTGATTTTAGTTCTACATTAGGAACAATAAAATTATTTTTTTCGTATGTTATTTTATATTCCAAATTATTTAATTTACAATATTCTTTTCCAGCAATAAATT
>CALMBI010000157.1 GCA_937860115.1 uncultured Arcobacter sp.
CTAAAATTTTAATAGAATCGATCATATAACTACCACCAAAATCAATTTTTTATTATTAGGCTAAATTATATCTTTTATATCTTATTAACAGTTAAATAGTTAAAAAATGATTCTAAATTAAAAAAAGTATCAAAAGCGAATTAGATCGCTTTTGAATTGTCCATAAGAACAGGGATAAAAATAAGTGAAACAATAACAGCAGCAACTGTTCCAGAGATAAGTGCAACTCCAAGTCCACCAAATACAGGATCACTAGCAAGTAGTGCAGATCCTAAGATAATAGCGATAGCTGTAAGCATAATTGGTTTTGCTCTTGTTGCACTAGCGATTGCAATAGCTCGTTTTTTCTCGATATGATGCTCAGTCATTAAACTTTTTGCAAAATCGATAAGTAAAAGTGAGTTTCTTGAACTGATCCCCATAAGTGCAATAAATCCAATCAATGATGTCGCTGTTAGGAAAAATGTTTCAGTTGTTACAAGATCTGCTACAAAGTGTCCGATAATTACTCCAATAATAGATAAGAAACTTCCAGCTAAGATAATTCCACTAATTGCAAATGACTTATAATAGATCACAAGAAGTAAGAAGATAAGTACAAGGGCAGCTATAAATGCAGCCCCTAGATCTCTAAATGTATCAAGTGTAACTTTCATCTCACCATCCCATCTTAAAAGATACTCTTCACCAGTTATTTTATCTTTTAGTTCAAGGTCAAACATATATGTCGTGATCCCTGGAACTTTTGTCACTTCATATTTATTACTAAAATATTCTATCATTTGCTCTCTTGCATCTAAAAGTGGATAAACCTGACTCACCATATCAGTTGTCGCAACCACATTTGCCATCGTTTTGAGATCTTTATGATAGATTGTAGGAAGTGATGTTGATTCTTTGATCTCTACAACTTCTGTTAAAGGTACCATAAATCCACTTAGGCTCATAAGATTAAGTGATCCAAGTTTTGCTTTAAGATCCTCTAAAGAGTTTGCTTGAACTGATTTTGTACTATCACTTAAAGATACAAAGATTCCGATTTGATGGTTTGCTTTGATTGAATCTTTTACAGCGATTTGCATCCCTTCAAACGCAAGATAAAGGATCTTATTTACTTGATCTACAGAGAGTCCACTTCTACTGATTTTATCTTTTAGTGGAACAATCTGATATTTTTTGTAAGTCTCATCAGCCATCACATCAACATCTACCAAACCTTCCGTTTTTGATAATATCCCTTTTACTTCATCTGCAAGAGCGATCACTTTTTGATTCTCTTTTCCAAATACTTCCACAACGATATCTGCTAGTGTTGGAGGACCTGCTGGCATCTCAATAAGTTTGATACTTGTGTTTGGGACAATATTCCCACACTCTTTATTAAACACAGGTCTTAGTCTTTGTGTCATAGAAAATGATTTCTCATCTCTGCTACTTTTATCCGTAAGATTAACTACAAGCTCCGCAAATTGTTCCCCTTTTTTCATACCAC
>CALMBI010000158.1 GCA_937860115.1 uncultured Arcobacter sp.
AGAAAATTCAGCTTGAAAAAAGAGAGAAATTTTGAAGTGCTGAATGGTTACAAAAGATGATTAGTTCATAATCTCTTCAACAGTGATATAGTCTCCAACTCTACCTGTCATTTGCTCTACATCTGTATTTACTGGAAGTGTTTTCTTCCCTGGTCTCCAACCTGCTGGACACACTTCACCAGTTGCTGTTGCATGTTGCCAAGCTCTTACTTGTCTTAAAAACTCGTGAACATTTCTACCAACCATTGGAGCTTGAACCTCTTGAGCCACTACTACACCATCTGGATTGATTAAAAATCTTCCTCTTAGTGCTACACCTTGTTCCTCAATCATTACACCAAAATCTCTACTTACTTTTCCAGTTGGATCTGCACCAATTGTAAGTTTTAGACCAGCTAATAAAGGCTCAGTTTCTACAAATCTTTTGTGAGAGAATTTTGTATCTGTTGATACTGCAACTATCTCCACACCTAGCTCTTGGAATTCATCATATTTTGCATTCATCGCAGCTATCTCTGTAGGACATACAAATGTAAAATCTGCTGGATAAAAACAAACTACTAACCATTTCCCTTTATAATCTTCACTTGCTACTGTTGTATAGTGACCTGTTTTTGAATCATACGCATCCATTTTAAATTGTGGAGCATTTCTTAATACTAAACTTGAACTCATTTTTTCTTCCTTTTTTTCTATATTATTTTCATTATTAGAAACTACTGTTTCAACTTCTTCTATTGGTTTTGCACCTGTATCGCATGCCATTTATTACTCCTTGATAAAAGTAATGAAAGTATATCTAAATGATAAAAATTATCATTTGATAAAAATAACTATAAAAAATGATTAATTTACTTATAAGTTTTTGAAAGAATATAGATAACTTATAGTTATCTATATTTATATATTAGAGTAGATCAAACCTATCAGCATCCATCACTTTATTCCAAGCTTGAATAAAATCTTTGATAAATTTCTCTTGTGAATCATCTTGTGCATAGAGTTCAGCAATAGCACGAAGTTGTGAGTTTGAACCAAATACAAGGTCAACTCTACTTGCACTATATTTTTCTTTGCCTGTTTTTCTATCTTTTCCAATAAACTCCATCTCTGTTTCATCTTTAGCTTCCCAGATAGTATTTATATCAAGTAAATTTACAAAAAAATCGTTTGTTAAAACTCCAACTTTATCTGTAAAAATCCCTTTATTTGAGTCATCAAAGTTTGCTCCGATTGCTCTCATTCCACCAATTAAGGCTGTCATTTGAGGAGCTGTGAGTCCTAAAAGTTGTGCTTTATCTATAAGTAACTCTTCACTACTTACGGCATATCTTTGTTTTTGGTAGTTTCTAAATCCATCAGCGATTGGCTCAAGATGTGAAAATGATGGAGCAAAAGTTTGCTCTTGTGAAGCATCTGTTCGACCTTTTGTAAACGGTACTTTCATATTATATCCAGCATCTTTGATAGCTTTTTCAATAGCTGCAGCTCCACCTAAAACTATAAGGTCTGCAAGTGATACTTTTTTCGCTCCTCTTCTGTCAAACTCCTCTTTTATCGTTTCAAGTTTAGCGATTACTTCACCACACCCTTGATTTGCTTCCCAATTTTTTTGAGGTTCAAGTCGAAGTCTCGCTCCATTTGCTCCACCTCGTTTATCTGAATCCCTATAAGTTGAAGCACTTGCCCATGCAGTTTTTACCAAACTTGATACACTGAGTCCTGAATTTAAAATCTTTTGTTTTAGATTTTCTATATCAAAATCTTCAATCATCTCATAATCAGCGTTTGGCACCACATCTTGCCAGATAAGGTCTTCAGTAGGTACTTCAGGACCTAAATATCTACTTTTTGGTCCAAGGTCTCTGTGGGTAAGTTTAAACCAAGCTCTTGCAAAGGCATCAGCAAACTCAGCTGGATTCTCATGAAATCTTTTAGAGATCGGTCCATAAATTGGATCCATTCTTAAAGCTAAATCTGCTGTAGTCATAATAGTTTTTACTTTTTTAGTTTTATCATGAGCTGCTGGAGCTAAATGCTCCTCTTTTGGATTAACAGGTGTCCATTGCCAAGCACCTGCAGGAGATTTCTCAAGGTTCCAATCGTATCCAAACAATATATCAAAGTATTCATTGTCCCATCTTGTAGGGTTTGCCGTCCATGAACCCTCAATTCCACTTGTGATAGTATCGTCCCCTTTACCACTTAAAAATTTACTCAGCCACCCAAGTCCTTGAGCGATTAGCCCTTCTGCTTCAGGCTCAACTCCTACATTTGAAGCATCTCCAGCTCCATGGCATTTCCCAAAAGTATGCCCACCAGCGATAAGTGCGACTGTTTCTCGATCTCCCATTGCCATCCTTGCAAAAGTCTCTCGTATATCTTTTGCTGATTCTAGTACATTTGGTTCTCCATTTGGACCCTCTGGATTGACATAGATAAGACCCATTTGCACTGCAGCTAGTGGATTTTCAAGTCCATCACGATTCTCTTTTTGTTCATATCGATTATCTCCTAGCCATTTATCTTCACTTCCCCAGTAGATATCCTCTTCAGGTTCCCAAACATCTTCACGACCTCCTGCAAATCCAAAGGGTTTGAGCCCCATATCTTCTAATGCTACGGTTCCAGCTAGTATCATCAAATCTGCCCAAGAGATTTTATTGCCGTATTTGAGTTTGATTGGTTGGAGAAGTCTTCTTGCTTTGTCAAGGTTCCCATTATCTGGCCAAGAATTAAGTGGTGCTAATCTTTGGCTTCCAGTTCCAGCTCCTCCTCTTCCATCACCCGTTCGGTAAGTTCCAGCACTATGCCATGCCATTCTGATAAACAATGGTCCGTAATGCCCATAATCAGCAGGCCACCATTCTTGTGAGTCGGTCATTAAAGCTTTTAAATCTTGTTTTAAAGCTTCATAGTCTAGCTTTGCAAACTCTTTTTTATAATCAAACTCTTCACCCAAAGGATTTACCTTGTTTGAGTGTTGTGAAAGAATTTTAAGATTGAGCTGATTTGGCCACCAATCTTTATTGTAAGTTCCTTTGTTTGAAGCAGTTGGATTTGCAACTGGTTTATCACTTCCTAGACCTGTAATTGGACATCTTCCCATAGTTTTCTCCTTTAGATTTTTGTTGTTTGTTATTGTAGATTTTTTTTGATATCTGCTATAAATTCTGTGATATCATCATGAAGTGCTTGCAAGTCCTCTTCATGTTCAACTTCATCAGCTAAAATAGAGCTTATTAAATCATAAGTTACTATATCTTTGTTTCGCGTCATCTCAACAATCCCACTATATGTTCTAATAGCACATTGTTCCCCTTTGATAGCATCTTCTAAAATTTTTACTACATCAAAATTAACAGGTGCATCATATCCACAGTGTGAGTGTTGTATCCAATCACTTGGATGAAGAAGTGGTGTTCCTCCAAGCTGTAAAATTCGATCACAAATCATCGTTGCATGTCTAAGTTCATCAGCAGCATGTTGATTGAGTTCTGTGATTGCCGCATCTTTCATGATCCCTTTAACAACTTTTGCTTCAATAAAATATTGGTAATACGCAAGCCACTCATCCGCATACGCTTTATTAAGTGATGTTATAAGTTCAGGTACTTCGATACCTTTTATAATTGAATTTCCTACTCGTGCCATTTTTTCTCCTTTATATTACAGTATATGTTCAATAAAATTTTATGTAGTTATTCTTATTAAATAATAATTTTTTTCGTTTAAGTCTTATTTTAAGAGATGTTCATATCTTTTATCAGTTAAAGTTTTTAAAAATGCAACAATTGCATCAATCTTTTGGTCATTGAGTTTTTTCATCTTTAAATCTTTATGATTGATAGAATGTTCAATTTCTGCTTCATCCCATGGCTGATTTGTTTCAGGATTATCTATCCTTTGTGGGTTATTAAATTTGTCATAAAAAGCGATAACAGTCCTTAAATCTTGAAATACTCCATTATGCATATAGGGTGCAGTAATAGCAATATTTCGTAAAGTAGGAACTTTGAATTTTCCTTCATTTTCTTTATATTGTGCCAATCTATTTTTCGAAAGTCCTATATCTTTAAACGATTTTTTTACAATGCCTTTTTCTTCAAGAACCTTATTTTTTGGAACACCAATATTGTGATACTCATAGTTCGTAAAGGTTTCCCCCTCTTTATCTTCCCCTTTTAAAAGATGACAAGTGGCACAGTTTGTATTGTTATTTGAGAAGAAAAGAGCTTTGCCTAATTCTTCTTGTGATGTCATCTCATATTCCCCTTTGAGGTATCTATCATATTTAGAATCAAAAGGTGCGAATTCTTTTGTTGTTTCAAAAGCTGCAATTGCCTGTGTCATAGCCTGATATGCCTTGTTGTCATTTTTGAAAATATTTTTTCCATAGAGTTTTTTGAAAATTTCTAGATAATTTTTATTCTCTTTGAGTCGTGCTACTACTGATTTTTTATCTGCCATTCCCATCTCGATTGGATTGAGTGGTGGACCACCAGCTTGCCCTTTGAGGTCTTTTTCTCTACCATCCCAAAATTGCCCACCTTTATAGAGTTTCTTCTTTGTATCATAAAAAAAGTGGGGACTAAATGAAGCATAAGCGGCTGTTGGAGCATTTCTATCTCCTAAGCTTTTTCCACCATCTCCTAGTGAAACCATTTTGTTGATTCCATTTTCTCTATCATCAATAAAACCATGATTTGGATTATGACAAGTTGCACAACTTTGTGTTCTATTTTTTGATAAGTTTGGATCAAAAAAAAGCATCTCTCCCAATTTTGCCTCGTTATTTGAAGCAAACAGAATTGAATTTAATAATATAATGCCCATCAATGTTCTTTTCATTGTTATCTCCTAAATGGTGTAAATAGTAATCCAAAAATAGATTGGTACTCTTTCATTTGTTCCTCTCGTAATCCAAATTTTGAAATCTTTGTTTGTGAAGAAATTGCTAAAGTACCAAACATCCAGTCCCAAAAAGCAAAGCTTCCGCCATAGTTTTTATTCATTGTTTTGTTTGCATGGTGGAGTTGGTGTTGTGCTGGAGAGATAAAAATATATTCAATCCAACTATAAAATCTCAATGCGACATGTGAATGTCGTAAATTAGAACCAATTGCCATAAAAATAACCACCAAACCATTGACTCCTAAGATATCAACACTTTGTATTTGTGAACCAAAAAGATAGATAAAAATCGCAGTAACCACACCTGAACTAAGTGCGAATCTTATCCCAAAAAGGAGGTTTTCAACTGGATGAACCCTATAAAATGTGATAGGGGTAAGGACTCTAGCACTATGGTGTACTTTATGGAACCTCCATAAAAATTTGACTGTATGGAGCCAACGATGGAGCCAATATCTTGTAAAATCACTCACTACAAAGATACAAAGAGTGTATAAAACTATCATCACTTCATAAGAGATATCAAGTTCAACATACTCAAAATGCAATGCCATTTGTGTATAAACATAGTTTGTTACATCTTCAGCACTCAAAACAATTGGGATAAGAAGCGAGACTTTTATCAATGAGATGATAAGAAAATAAAGATAGTCAAGTTTAGCACTTGGATGCCACCAAATCTTAGAACTCAAAACAAAAGAAAGTTTTTTTGGTTGGGTATAAAGATACCCAACAGCAATCAAAAATGATGTAAGAAGGTAGACCCAGTAGATTCTTTTGGAAGGGTCAACAAGATATTCTATTCCAAAAAAATCAGTCGCCATCTGCATCCAATATTTTAGAAGTCATTCTAAGAGAGCTTACAAGGGAAACATAATATCCATTATGGAGTTTACCAAGATTTCCATAGAGTAGTTTTCCTTTGGAATCAAGTAGGTTGCCACCCATCATTTGTGCAGTTTTGAGTCCCTCTTGAATCGCTTTTCGTATCAATAGTACATCATTTTTTGCTCCATACTCTATAGAGAGATCTCCAAAATCTAGATATTTAGGGGAGTCCATCACCTGTTCGTGTGTTTGGAGTATCGCAATAATTGAATGTAATGACAATCCACTTAGATACAATTCACCCCTTTTTTTATCTGGATTATTTTTATATTTTTTTGATAATCCTGTTGCTTCACCAGCTCGCCACTCTTTGAGTTCATAAGAACTTGCACTGAGTTGATTGATAAGAAGTGCGTTGAATTTCTTTTCATCTGCTAGGATGGAAACTTTTTCTTTTTCATAGACCGTGATAATTTTTTGAAGATTTTTTGCAATCTGTTTTGCTACAACTAAAGCCAAATCAATCTCTCTTTGAGAGATTACATTATTTTTATAAATCAAATACTCCAAAGCATTTAAAGTTTTGTGAGAGTTTTTAAAAAGAACTTTTTGTGGAGCCTCTTTTGATGTGATAATCCTATCAAGTTGAGTGTAAATATTCTCTTTTGCATTGTGATAGATATCGATTTCGTAAGGTAAATCAACCACACTTCCATCAAGTTCTCCAGCGATATAGAGAGTTTGTACCTTTTTCCAACTCAGTGCTAATAATTGAAATTGCTCTTTAGTTTTTTCTTTTTTTTCTAAAGCATTCACCATAAGATGAGCATTTTGTAGGGCATCTTTTGCATCTTTTACAATAACATTTTCATATATTTCATGTGGATAGTGTGTTGCTCCAAAGAGTTGCAATACTCCAAATATCCCTAAAAAAATCAATCCTCGTAACATTCTCATTA
>CALMBI010000159.1 GCA_937860115.1 uncultured Arcobacter sp.
TTCCATTTGGAACCACCTTATAATAAAATCAAAAGATTCTATACAAGAACTATTCCATTTAGAGATCTTTTAAATTAGTGTGGTAATACAATCGAGCCTCAATCAGCAATTCTAACTGAAAATAAAATCTTGACAATATAGTATCTAATAGGATACAATAACACTATGTATTTAATAAAACAAACTGATATATTTTCTAAATGATTACACAAACTAAAAGACATTCAAGGTAAGGTTGCTATCTTACGGCGAATAGACAGAATAAAGCTTGGTAACTTTGGGGAGTATAAATATATTGATGATGGCGTAAGTGAACTCAAAATAACTACGGGTCCAGGTTATAGAGTTTATTACACACATAAAAATGATGAAATTATTATACTTCTTGTTGGTGGAGATAAGTCTACACAGGCAAAAGATATAGAAAAAGCAAAAGAGATTTTAAAGGAGCTTGACAATGAATAACTTAACAACATTTGATATTTCACAATATTTAGATTCAAAAGAAGCTATTGCAGAGTATCTATCACAAGTGCTACAAGATGGAAATATGGATGAACTACTTGAAGCAATAGGTAATATCGCAAAAGCTAAAGGTATGGCACAAATTGCATCTGATACAGGTCTTGGAAGAGAAAGCCTATACAAAACATTTCAAGCTGGAGCAAAACCTAGATTTGAAACGGTGATGAAAGTGCTACATAGTTTAGGTGTAAATATTAAAGCAACCGCAGCTTAGGTCATGTGATTTTATTTTCAGTTAGAATTGCTGAGCCTCAATCATTAGAAAGAATAATTGTTGTACAATAAAAACACTAATATTTAAAGGAAAACTATGAGTCAATTACCAAACTGTCCAAAATGTGGAAGTGAATACACCTACGAAGATGGAGATCTTTATATCTGCCCTGAATGTGCACATGAATGGTCTGGGGATGCTTCTTTAGAAAGTAGTGATAGTGATGTTTTAGTTGTAAAAGATGCAAATGGTACTCTTTTACAAGATGGAGATGATGTCACGGTTATCAAAGATTTAAAAGTAAAAGGGAGCTCTTCTGGGATCAAAGTTGGTACCAAAATTAAAGGTATCAGACTTGTAGAAGGAAACGATGGTCACAATATCGACTGTAAAGTTCCAGGTGTTGGAGCTATCAAACTCAAACAAGAGTTTGTAAAAAAATCTTAAACTGACCACAATAAGAAGTTTTCACAAGAGAACTTCTTATAGATTATCCACTTTCATATTATTTAAAATCGAAAAAGCCATCAATCAAAACCAAAAGTTAAACTAAGAAATTATTCTCAAAAAGACTTAATTTTCGTATGATACACTCGCAAAAAAAATTTTTGGAGGCACTTATGGCTATAAAATCATTTATAGAAAACAAATTATTTCAAAACTTTATCATCGCTTTAATTGTGATAAATGGTGTCACGATGGGACTTGCAACATCTAAAGAGATTATGTCTGGATCTTTTGGTACATTTATCACTTTATTTGATAGCTTTGTAATTGCAGTGTTTACAATAGAGATTATTCTTAGAATCTCTGTATATAAACTTGATTTTTTCAAAGATCCTTGGTCATTGTTTGATTTTACGATTGTTGCTATTTCACTTGCACCTGTTGGTGAAGGGTTTGAGATTTTAAGAGTTCTTAGAGTACTTAGACTTTTTAGACTTATTACAGTGATCCCATCTATGAGAAAAATCGTATCTGCACTTCTTGGTGTTATACCAAGTATGCTCTCTATCTCTTCACTTATGGCTCTTATCTTTTATGTTTTTGCAATTATGGCTACACAACTTTATGGAGAAAGTTTTCCTCAATGGTTTGGAACTCTTGGAGATTCATTTTACACCCTCTTTCAAGTGATGACTTTAGAATCTTGGTCTATGGGGATAGTTCGTCCGATTATGGAACAACATCCGTACGCATGGGGATTTTTTGTACCATTTATTTTTATAGCTACATTTATTATGATCAATCTTATTATCGCTGTTGTAGTTGATGCTATGGGAGAGATCAAAAAAGAAGATAACGCTTCACTTCATGAGGATATCACAAAAGTGGAGCACCACACGCTTGAAAAACTACAAAAATTAGAAGATGAGATAAGTGAACTCAAACGACTTATCATAGCTCAAAATAGAAACTAAAAACTTTTAAAGATGGATCACTCTACCAAAAGGGATATTGTGATTTCCATCTTTACTCAAAATCCACACAAGATCTGAATCTGGTTCGTTTTCCCCAAAAGTTCCAAATCCATCTGTAAAATAAAGTATCAATTTTGGAGAGTTGATATTTTCGTAGATATACCTAAAAGTAGTATCAAACCTTGTACCTCCACCACCTTTTATTTTGTAATCAATCTCATCTCCTGGATAGAGTACATGATGCTCATGCACCTTTGCATCAGCTATCAAAAGATCAATTTCAAAGTTTTCAAAACTATTCATGATAGATTCTATTTCTCCTAAAAATTCCCCTAAGAGCTTGTCATCAATAGATCCAGATGAGTCAATAGCAACAACAAGTCTCATAATCTCTCCACTCAAACTTGGCAATGCTACACCTTGAGCTAGATACCTTTTATTTGGGGGAGAGAGTCGATAGTCAAATTTAAAACTATTTTCTAGTATAGTAAAGAGTTCATCTCTCCAACTAATCTTCCCTTCAAAAATCTTTGGAACTATAATCTCGATCCCTAATGGAAGATCACCTTGTTGTTTTAGTTTTTGGATTGTTTGATCATGTACCATATCGATAGGATTTTCATCTGGTAAATCGACTTCATCCATCTTTTCATGTTTTATATGATTGGTATCTTTTGGAGTGTGTTTATCTGCTTCAGAGTCTAGTTCTAGTAGATTATAGATCGCTTCTGCACTCATTCCATCATAAATATCATCATAATTAACCCCACTTGGCATCGATAAACCGTTGTTCACTAGAAGTGAATTGATCGCATAATCTTGAGCTAAAGCCCACATCCAATCAAGTCTCCCCTCTTTTCTTTTATGATACCCTAAAGCTTGATGCATAGCTGAATTTGTAAGCAAAAATGCAAGCTCATCATCACTGATATATTCTAAGTAATCATCGTTATACTCAAAATGAGTCGGTGTTGAGAGACAAATCTGAATATCCTCATTGAGCTTTGGTTCTTGCATTGCAGCGACTGTACCAAAATAAGGCTGTTCTATCAAAAGTTTTGCTTTCACTTGTGAGATTCGTTTTTCAATCTGTTTTATTTTTGAAATATCTTTAAAAATGATTTATCCTTTTTTACAATCAATCTTTGATACAAAAAAGAAGATTTTTTATTCGCAACAAGGCCAGTAGAAGATTTTTAGATAGGAGTTTACATCTAGTAAATGACTATCTCAAAATTTTCAATAACGAAGTTGCGGATAAAAAAGATCTTTTTATATTGAGATTAGGTAACGATGTGCATCAACCCATTCTCTCCAAAATGGTGAGAGTTCTAGATTTATCCCATTTCTTTGCATATCTTGAATAAGCATCATCGAAAACTCATCATTTAAAGTGATCGTAAATTGAAGCACATTTGTAAGCTTTTCAACACTACAATCTTTTTTAAGTGCGTAAACTATCCCTACACACATCCCAAAAAGTGCTGAATTTTTTGTAGGCACCTCAACTGCAATTCCATTTAAAATAGCATCTATATCTGGTATCTCGTCCATCACTTTTGCATAATTTAAAAATTCTACACTACTCTCTTTACCAATTGCCCCACTTATAACATTCTCAAGTGCATTTTTTGGAATATTTGATTTTAAAATTTTATCCACATATTCCCAACTTCTTGGAGTTGCAAATGCTTTTTGGTTTGATTTAGGATCAAATAAGAAGAGATTTTCACTTTTGTATGAAAGATACGAAACGATCCTTTGATCGATATTACTTTTCATAGCCCACTCTTTCCATGAATCAAAATCTACATCAAAATTAAGATGGACAAACCTATTTGCAAGCGGTGTTGGCATACGATAAGTTACCCCACGATCTGATTCATAATTTCCAGCAGCGATAATTGCAAAATGAATAGGAAGTACATATTCCCCAATTTTTCTATCTAAGATAAGTTGATACGCTGCAGCTTGGATCGTTGGTGGTGCTGAATTGATCTCATCAAGAAATAAAATCCCTTGCTTGAGAGAATCACTTTTTGGTAAAAATTCAGGTTTTGCCCAAATCGCTGATTTTTCATCTTTATCAAAAAACGGGATCCCTCTAAGATCTGTTGGATCAAGTAAAGAAAGTCTAAGATCTACAAATTCCATATCGTGTTCACGAGCTATTTGAGATACCACAGAGGATTTTCCAACGCCAGGATTTCCCCATAAAAAAGTTGGGATCTTTGATTCGATAAGTCCCTCGAGGACTCTTTTTAATTCTTTTGCATTCATATAAGCTTCCTAAAATTGTTCGTATGTATTTCGTTTAAATTGAGAATTGTACTCTCCACCTATTCCTAAAGCATTTCTTGAATATTCTTTGTAGGTTTCATTTTTAGCAATCATAGTAGAATATTTATTATCAAGTTGTAAATGCATTAAAATATCAATAGGTGTATTTTTATTACTTGCTAATCCTTGCTTAATAAAATCATTATTTTTATTAAAAAGTTCACTTAGTATCTCTTTTGGTGTAGAGTGATTACAACTGAGTGAAATATCTACATCAAGATCATTTATACTTGATAACTTTTGAAATTGCTCGGCAGTTAAAGTTTCATTGTGCGCTAAAGAGATATTGTAAAATTTATTTTCTTTTTGCAAAAACTCTTCTATATATTGTGGCATAAGGGTATTAAGTTTTAAAAGATTGATATTTATATCTTCATCTTCAAGTTCTAAAAGTTTCTCTATTTGATCACTTTGGAGTGATCTATTTTTCGATACTTCCCTTAAATTTTCTATATTTTTATGGTTTTTTAATATATACTCAAAAATCTCATCTACAAGTTCTATAGACCTAAGAACTAAATTTTTAAACTCACTTTGTAATAGAGTTTTATACTCATCATTTGGAAGATTATTAGCGATTATTAATTGAGTTGTGATCTCTTTATTCCCTAGTTTTAAAAGCTCTTTTTTTATCAATTCACCGATATTTTTATTTGATGCTAAAAATCGCAACTCATTTACCCTTACGTTTTTAAGTATCTGCATCATAAGTGGTTTTGAGATATTTGGATTGAGTGCTACCACTTCATAGGTAGAGAGTGGTTGATTTGAAAGTGCATTTTTATCGTTGATTTTATATTCAGGCATATTATATAAAAGCTCTAAAAGTTTTGGATTAGTTGTTTCTAATGCTGTGTAGTAGATCGCTGTTGGGGAGTGTTTGACATTGTGATTCATCTCTTGAAGTTTACAAAATCGCCCCGCTAAAGCTGTTGAGACATCACGATTTTCATCTGTGTCGTGTATCCCCTCCCCATTCCAATCATAAAATTTTAAAAGTACTAAAAAAACATCATCACTAAAATAGTCATTACCCATAAGTTTGATAAGTCTTTGTTGATCTTTACTTATCTTAATAGCCATCAAAACACTATCAAGATCGATTTGTTCACTAAACTCTTTTTCTAAATCTGGTAACTCGATCACTTCTATTCCATCAAGTGACTTAAGATATATTTGATCTTCTAAATAAGGCAAAAATGTATCAATAATCATATCTGCTTCATTGATATCTCTTGTAAATGTCGCTTCATTTTGACTAAGATATTTGATAAGTTCCTCTTTGTCAAGTTGATTTGCTCGACCCTCAAAAAATATTTTTTTGTTTTTGTATTTTTTCATTGGGAAATAGTAAGAAAATAAGACTAAAAAGGGTGTTAAGAATCAGATTAGATAGACTAGTTTACCCAAGTTTTAGGATTCTAATCCCACTACTTAAAAAACATTTGCTACAATGTTTGAAAAATAAATAAAGGTGGACTATGGCAACGGGATTTTTTGCCCTTTTAGATGATATAGCAATGCTTGCAGATGATGTAGCAGTCACTACAAAAATGGCGACAACAAAAACAGCTGGAATCCTCGGTGATGATCTTGCTGTAAATGCAGAAAAGGCTGTAGGATTTGCACAAGAGCGAGAACTAAAAGTGATATGGGCGATCACAAAAGGTTCATTTATAAACAAACTAATCATTTTGCCTATCGCTTTTTTATTAAGTGCATTTGCACCATCACTTATCCCTATTATTTTAGTTTTTGGTGGATTGTATCTTCTCTATGAAGGAAGTGAAAAAGTTGAAGAGTATTTTCATAAACATCACAAAACTCATCACGAAGAGGAGCTTATAGAATCAACTACTGAAAATATCTTAGATGTCGAAAAAGAAAAAATCAAAAGTGCTATCATAACAGATTTTATCCTCTCTATTGAGATCATTATCTTAGCACTTGGAACAGTTTTAGAGCAACCTCTTGCGATCCAAATAGCAGCTACAACGCTTACAGCAATAATTGCGACAGTCGCTGTTTATGGACTTGTGGCACTTATAGTAAGACTTGATAATATTGGCTTCTGGCTGATAGAAAAAGAGCATCCAAAAAGTGGTCAATATCTTATAGAACTTATGCCAAAAATCATCAAAGCACTTGGATTTATAGGAACAGTTGCTATGATCTTAGTAGGTGGTGGGATATTGACACACAATATTGAATTTATTCATCATCTCACACCTACATTTCTTCCAGGACTTCTTAGTGAATTTTTAGTAGGGATTGTTATTGGTGGGATTATTTTAGGATTAGTAAAGATCAAAGAGAAACTTATTCCACAAAAAAGCGACTCATGAAGATAACTTTTTGTATTGTTGCATTTACTCTTTTGTTTAGTGGTTGTGTTTACAACCAATCACCAAAAGTTGATCTTTCTTCTATAACACAAGCAAATCTCAAGCAACTCTCTTGGGAAGAGCTAAACGATATCAAAAAAGATGATATACAAAGTGCTTTTAGGGTATTTTTACAAGATTGTAAAAGTGAAAAAAACAATCTTGTAGAGATATGCACACTAGCATTTGATACGAATGACTCAACAAACTTTTTTCAAAACAATTTTACACCATATCAATTATTTGATGATAAAGGAAGCAAAAAAGGGATCATTACAGGTTACTATGAACCACAACTTTTTGGAAGCAAAACAAAAACTGAAAAATACAAATATCCAATCCATAAACTACCAAATGATCTTGTCTATTTTGATAGTTCATTGTTTACAAATACAACTCCACCACAAAAATTTGTTGGCAAAATCAAAGAACAACACTTTATTCCGTACGATACAAGAGAAGAGATAAATATAAGAGATGATCTAGAAGCAATATGTTATGTAGATAGCCCAATCGATCTTTTTTTCTTACATATTCAAGGGAGTGGAAGAATCACTTTAGATACAAACGAGACAATATTTGTAGGATACAAAGAAAATAATGGGAGAGACTATTTTGCCATAGGAAAAAAACTTATAGAAGATGGAGAGATACAAAAAGAGGATATCTCAATGCAATCGATCGAAGCTTGGCTTAAAAATAATCCAAACAAAATGGAACAGATATTTAACTTCAACGAGCGATATATTTTCTTTGAAGAAACAAATCAAAGTGCTTCTGGATCTCTTGGGATAGAGCTTGTAGCTGGACGAAATATAGCCATTGATACCTCCATAATTCCACTAGGATATCCTGTATTACTTAAAACAACAAATCCAATCACAAAAGAAAAAATAAAGAAAATAGTGATTGCAGCAGACACAGGTGCAGCAATCAAAGGGAAAATTCGAGCTGATTATTTTTGTGGATATGGAGAAGACGCAAAAGAGCTTTCAGGAAAAATGAAACAAGAGGGTGAGCTTATATTATTTATTCCAAATAAAAAATCAATGAATGAAAATTAATTTTTTGGAGTAAAACCCAATTTTTCAATCAAAATATCATCATCTTGTACAAATCTTTCACATTTTTTGCCACCAATTTCGGTGCAGATCTTTTCCCATTTTACAGTGTGTCCACCATTTTCTTTTGAAAAATCACCCACCACAAACATCAAAGCATGAGCATATTCATGTGGTAAAACATCCTCTATCATATATGTTTCATTTTCTTTAAATCTATTTTTATTGAGTGTGATAGAGATCTCTCCAGCTTTATTGATAGTTGCAAATCCAAAAAGATTGTTTGAAATAGTATCACTAATATAAACAGGAATAGATACTTTAAATCCAAATTTTTGATAAGTTATCGTTTCTAATTCTTTTGTTTTTTCCTCAATTTTAGAGATAATTTCGCTAGAAAGAGGATTGTTAAAAAACCTATTGTTCTCTTGTGTGACATAGATGAGTCCCACTAAAGATGCAAGAGTTAGAAATAAAAAAGCCTTGATATAAGAAGATATCACCATGTTTTAAATTACTAAATACGCTAAAATCATCAACACAGTGATTTTAGCAAATCCTACAAATGTTGTCCCGATAATATTCCCACTTTGACAACTCACACATGATGTGTATTTTTTT
>CALMBI010000160.1 GCA_937860115.1 uncultured Arcobacter sp.
CTTGAAGCGTGTGTATCAGCTGGAAATGAGCGTTTTAAAAACTGTTTAGTGTTGAACTCTATCTCAAAAAGAAGCTCTGCTCCAGGTCTTAGAAGTGGATTTATCGCTGGAGATAGCGAAATCTTAAAAGAGTATATGTTGTATAGAACTTATGTTGGTTGTGCATTGCCACTTCCTTTGCAAAAAACAGCGGCACTTGCTTGGAGTGAAGAGTCACATGTAGAATATTTTAGAAATATTTACAAACACAATTTTGTTTTGGCAAAAGAGATTTTAGGGGTAGAGATTCCTGAAGCTACATTTTATATTTGGCTCAAAGTGGATGATGAACTGACATTTACCCAAGAGCTATACAGATCCAAAAATGTAAAGGTACTTCCAGGAAGTTATCTTGGAAGAAATGGTATCGGCAAAGGATATGTAAGAATAGCGCTTGTAGAAGATAACCAAAAAACAGCTGAAGTATTACAAAGACTCAAAGATTTTATAGAAGGGAAATAAAAAGATGACAGAAGCTGAATTAATGCAAGCTAGAACAAATCCTGAATTTTTAGGATTTTTAGAGGAGAAAGAGAAAAATGCAATTGAAAATAAAAATATCGCAGAGTTGTATGAAGTACTTGATAGTTTATTGATCCTTGATCTTGAAGAGGAGAGAATCAATAAAGTGTATGAAACTATCTTGATTGTTGCTTTTGATAATGTCCAAACAAAACTTGATAGCCATACAAAATTTAGTTTTGAAAGTGATGATTTTTATTATATTCGAGCATTTTATGAACATGCTATTGAAAAATGGAGTTATGGGAATTTTCAAGGAGCAAAAGAGCTTCTTTTTGTCCTTTCAGAGATTATCGAAGATGAGCTTTTAACTGAGGCTATCTATGTCAAACTTCTTGCTTGTGAAAAAGAGATCGATCTTGACAGTTTTTATGATCAAACGGTTATGCATCAACAGATGGCAAGAGATGAAAAACATGGGTATTTTATCTTAGATTTTAAATTTGATACAAAAAATTATTTAGCAAGTAAAACAAAAGATCTTGAAGAGATTCACTCTTCATTAAAGCATCTATTGGAGGTATAAAATGAAAAGGGTACATTTTATTGGTATTGGTGGTATTGGGCTTTCTGCACTCGCTAGATTTCTAAATTTTAGAGGGTATGAAGTAAGTGGTAGTGATATCAAATCAACTCCAATTACAAAAGGATTAGAAGAAGAGGGGATCAAAATAACTATCCCCCATTGTGCAAGTGCTATTAATGGACAAGATTTAGTAATATATAGTGCTGCAGTGACTACAACAAACACTGAAAGACTAGAAGCAACAAATCAAAACCTCAATGTTGTCCCACGAAAAGATGCTTTACCAATCATTATGAAAGAGACAAAAAACTATTGTATCTGTTCAGCTCATGGAAAAAGTACCACAAGTGCAATGCTTGCATCTATCTTAGGTTCAAGTGCTTTGATTGGGGCTATTAGTAAAGAGTTTGGAAGTAACTTTCGATATGTTGATGATACACTTGTATTTGAAGCTGATGAGAGTGATGCGAGTTTTATCCTTTCAAATCCATATTGTTCAATTGTTATGAATACTGAACCTGAACATATGGAGTATTACAACTATGACCTTAAAAAATTTTATGAGGCATACAAAAAGTTTTTAGATATTGCAACTCTAAGAGTTATTAACTGTGAAGACCCATTTTTGGCAAGTTATCAAGGGGAAGCGATACGACTCTACCCTTCAAAAGATATCAAAAGCATTGAATTTTTCTTAAAAGATGGAGAACCGTTTACAAAGTTTGACCTCAAAGATTTTGGAACTTTTGAGATATGGGGATTTGGAGAGCATATCGCCCTTGATGCTTCTATGGCTATTTTAGTTGCAAATGAAACTATGAGTTTAGAGCAAATAAGAGAAAATATGAAGCTTTATAAGGGGATCAAAAAACGATTTGATGTTGTAAAAAATGATGGAGATTTGATTATCATAGATGACTATGCCCATCATCCAACAGAGATAAAAGTGACAATGCAATCGATTGAACTTTATAAAAATCTAACAAAGGCTTCTAAAAATGTAGTTGTGTGGCAACCACACAAATATAGTAGAACAAGGGATAATCTTGAAGCATTTAAAACATGTTTTGATGGATGTGATGAGCTTATAATTTTACCTGTATGGACTGTAAATGAACCTATTTTAGATATCGATTTTGCTCATGAATTTGCCTCATACAATCCTATTTTTGCTGATAGTGTTAAAAGATATGGAGAGGTATTAGAAGTGTGGAAAGATGAGCATATCATTATGACAATCAAAGAGGGGATTGTTCTTGGAGTTGGAGCTGGAGATATCACTTATCAACTAAGAAACTAGAAATATAAATAGAGGAGAAAGAATGAATAAGATAATACTACTTATAGTACTTTCGCTAGGATTATTTGGAGAGGATATTTTAAATAAATCTTTGGTGACGGTTGATGGAACCTCTATTAGTATTATGTTTATTGTAAAATTTGTATTGATTTTTGTTGTTGGATTTGGTTTTGGCTGGTTTTATAAAAATAAAATTATCAATTCTCATAAACTTGATGATAGATTAAGTTCCTCTACAAAAACTATACTAGGTAATCTTGGTTACTACGCTATTATTTTCCTTACAATTATAACTGCATTTAATTCTATTGGACTTGATCTTTCTTCTTTAGCAGTAGTTGCTGGGGCATTATCTGTTGGAATAGGATTTGGTCTTCAAACGATCGTATCAAACTTTATCTCTGGAATTATTTTGATGCTTGAAAAATCAGTTAAAGTTGGAGATTATGTAGAGTTGGAAAATGGTGTTAGAGGGACAGTGAATGAAATAAGACTTCGAGCTACAATAGTTACTACAAATGAGCATATCGATGTGATAGTACCAAACTCAAATTTTATCCAAAATAGTGTTACAAACTTAACTCTTAATGATGAAGTTTTAAGACTTAGAATCCATTTTGGTGTTGCTTATGGCACAGAAGTATCTAAAGTTCAAGAGGTGGTGTTGAGTGAAATTTTAGATGATGCAACTCTCCCTCATATGAGAAACAATCCTGAGTTACTTCCAAGACTTTGGATGGTTGCTATGAATAGTAGTAGTGTTGATTTTGAACTTGTTTTATGGGTTGAGGGGGATGATACAAGAAAAGCTCTTGGGATCCAATCAACTTATCTTATTAAGATCTATGAAACACTCAATAAAAACAATATAATTATTCCATTTCCGCAACTTGATGTTCATATCAAAAGGGGATAAAAACTGTCATGAGATTAGAGGAGCTAAATCATCTTCATCTTGAAGATATCAAAAATGAAAATCACCCATCGGCATTTTTTGAAACAAAAGAATATAAAGTACTAATTTTGCGTTTTTTTAATGGTAAAAAACATAAATTGGATGTTTTTTCACTTGGTTTTGTGATCGATCAAAATCATAATTTTTTCTATTTCGATAAAAAAAATGGAATATTAAAAAAAATTTCACTGAAAGAATTTTATATATTTGTTGATGATATGATAGATGATGGAGTTACATATCTTGATCAACTTATCAAAAAAACAGAAGATCTTGAAGAATCTATTTTTGAAAATCCAAATACAATGAAAAATTGGTTTGAACTCAAAAAACAGATCGCAAGGATTGAAAGATTACTTATCCATATACTTAAAATCGAAGAACAATTTTATAAAAAGATGAGTATCTTAGAAGATGATCCAAATTTACAAGCTGGATTTGAAGATATCGATGAGCATCTTAATCGTGCACTTCGAGCATCTCAGGCAACAAACCTCAAGCTTGATCATATATTTAATCTTCGAAATGCACTTGTAGGTGAAAAAACAAATAGAGTAATCTATTTACTTACTGTGATCTCTGCTGTATTTTTACCACTCAATCTTCTGGTTGGTTTTTTTGGAATGAATACAGGTGGATTGTATCTGAGTGAAGATCCAAATGGGACAATGATAGTAGCTGGCATTTTATCTATGCTAGTACTTTCTATGTCCCTTTTATTTATGAAAAAAAGATGGATTTAACTATCCCAAATAAATAAAAAGACAAAAAACCCCTATTAAAAATCATCACATCTGATACTATAATAAAAAAAATTATAAGAAGTTAGAGATGTATGATTTTATTATAGTTGGTGGTGGTATAGGGGGAAGTTGTAGCGCACTTGCTCTAAGTAATCAGTATAAAACATTATTGTTAGAAAAAGAACCACTCCTTGGTGGATGTAGTGGAGTATTTCATAGAGGAAAATATACTTATAATATAGGTGCGACCACTTTTGCTATGTATCAAGAGGGTCAACTTATGAAAAAGTTTTTTGATGAGCATAACTTGAAGTTTGATTTTGACAAACTAGAGATCCCGTTATGTACGTATATAAACGAAAAAAAAATCTATAGATATACTCAAAAAGAAAAATTTATTCATCATATCAATCAAGTTTTTCCACATCATGCACATCAAAAATTTTGGACTGATGTTTTAGAACTCTCAAATCAATTTTATGCACACTATGATATCTACTATAACAAGTCAAATCTACAAGATCTACTCAAAACTTTACTCTCATTTGGAAAACAATTTTTAAACTTTAGTACCCCAATCCTTCAAAATGCTAAAAAGCAATTAGAAAAATATTATGGAAAAGATATTGATCCAGATTTTGTAGAGTTTATAGATAATCAACTTTTGATTGTTGCTCAAACACACCTAGAAAAAACAAATTTTTTAACACTCGCACTAGCGCTAAGTTATCCATTTTATGATAATTTTTATATCAAAGGTGGGATGGGAAAACTCTTTGAGATTATCGAGAAAAAAGCAGGAGAGATCCATAAAAATGAGGAGTTTATAACCGCTTTAAAAGTGGGAGATATCTATAAAGTTTATACGACAAAAAATATATATGAAACAAAACAAATAGTGTTTAATTCAACTTATCAAAACGATATTAAAGAAAAAAATAATCTTACTCAAAGTGCATTTGTAGTTTATCTTGCTTTAAAAACTCAAAAAGAATTCCTCCATCATTATCAACTTATAAAAGATAAACATTTTGAAGATGCAATTTCTAAATCGATCTTTGTTTCTTTTTCAGATAAAAATGATACTATGATGGCACCAGATGGAGAGTATAGTGTAACAATCTCGATACATACGGATCTAAGATTTTGGGATAGGCTCTCAAAAGAGGCCTATGAAGAGAAGAAAAAAAGAGTTCAAAAAGAGATTGTAGATTATTTTTGTAAAGAGTTGCATATAGAACAAAATGAGATCATTAAGCAATTTAGTGCAACGCCAAATACTTTTGGACGATATATCAAAAGAAGAATTTTAGGTGGTATGCCATTAGAATTTACAAACTATTTTTTAAAATTTGGCTCACCAAAAGTTGGTGATTTTTTTTATTGCGGGGATAATATTTTCCCAGCTCAAGGGTGGGCTGGAGTTGTTGCAGGGGTAGTAAATATGAAAAAGGTAATCGATGCATCACTTAAAAATTAAAGCAAAAGATTGGTTTTGGATCTTTGTATTTGGTATTTTTTTTGGAACACTATTTGGGATCACTCTGTATATATTAGCAAGTAGTCCAATATTTGATGGAGCGATACTTGGTGGCTTAAATGGATTTTTTATAGCACTCATGTCGCTTGTTTTGATTACGGTTGGTAATGATATGATATTACCAAAAGTAGATCAAAAATATTGGAATTCAATCAGTTTTTTCCTCTCATTTTTAGCAGGAGTGTTTGGTAGCTTGTGGGCAAATTTTGCAGCTATGACTCTTGGTATTTACATAATAGATGGGTATTATAATAATCTTGATTTTTTTACACTTCTTATAGGGCTGATCACATATCTTATAGGATTTGTGATGTACTTATTTGTAAGAAGTAGAAATCAGCAAGAGTTTACAGCTAAGCAGTATAAAGAGAGTAGGCTCCATCTTTTACAAGCACAACTTAACCCTCACTTTTTGTTTAATAGTCTTAACTCTGTAGCAGAACTTGTCTATGTGGATCCAAAAAAATCAGAGCATGCTATCATGAATATCTCAAAGTTTTTAAGAAGTACTCTTGATGAATCACTCAAGGTGAGTCTAGCAAACGAATTGGAACTTGTAAAAACTTATATCAACATAGAAAATATACGCTTTGGGGATAATATTTCACTTAAAATAGAGAATATTAAACTTTCTGTGCAAGAGATATTTTTGCCAAAATTTTCATTACAACTTCTAGTTGAAAATGCTATTAAACATAACTATGTCTCAAAACAACAACTTGATATCACTATCACAATAGAAAAAATAGGAGAGGATATAATTCTCAAAGTAATAGATAATGGAAAAGGATTTGAATTGATAAGATATGGAACGGGACTTAAAAATCTTAAAGAGAGACTTGAGTTTTTGCATAACGGAATGCTTATGCATGAAAGTAAAGAAAAAAAGACTACATTTACTATCACACTAAAGGATAATTATGAAAATATTGGTTATTGATGATGAACAACTAGCCCTTGATAGGATGAAAAGACTCCTAGGAGAGCTTGGATATAAAGATGTCACAACAAGTTTAGAGTATGAAATTGGATTGGAGCAGAGATTTGATATCGTATTTTTAGATATCAATATGCCTCAAATGAGCGGGATAGAGCTTGGAAAAAAAATACTTAAAAATTTTCCACTTACGAAAATTGTATTTCAAACAGCATACAATGAATTTGCACTTGATGCTTTTGAAGTTGGTAGTGTAGATTATATACTTAAACCAGTCGAGATAGAAAGGCTTCAAACTACACTAGATCGTCTCAAAAAAATGATCACAAAAACGAATGAAAAATTGATGGTCAAACTTGGAGGAAGTAGTTATATTTTAAGTCCTAATGATGTGTGTTATATCAAAGCTGATCTTGCTGAGGTATTTGTTAAAAGTAAAAGTGCAAGTGGATATATGAGTAACAATATATCTGATCTAGAGGTATCTTTAGAGAGTTATGGATTTGTAAGAGTTCATAGATCGTATCTTGTAAATCTCAATAAAATAAAATCTCTCTCAAGTATTGAAAATAGTAAATTTGTGATCACTTTTTATGATATAGAAGATGAACTAATTTCAAGTAAAGAGGGTGCAAAATATCTTCGTGGTTACTTAGATAATATTACGATTTAAGGAGTAGATGTGAAACCAAAAATTGCTGTGTCAAATTGTTTGCTTGGTGTAAATTGCAACTATCAAGCAAGCCACAATAGAGATGATTTTGTATATAAAGAGTTAGCAAAATATGTTGAGTTTATCCCATTTTGTCCTGAAGTGATCATGCTTGGAACACCAAGAGAAACTATACGACTTGTCAAAATCGATGGAGTTGAAAGGGTAATTGGGAATGCAACAGGAAAAGACTATACAGAGGAACTTTCAAAGATAAGTCACGATCTTATTGCAAATATTATGAAAGAAGAAAATCTTTGTGGATTTATTTTCAAATCAAAATCACCATCATGTGGAGTTGAGAGGGTCAAACTCTACTCACAAAAAGGGAACCTTGAGCCATACACTACAGCAGGAGTTATGGCAAAGATGGTGATCGAAAATTATCCAAATTTACCTGTAGAGGATAATAATCGTCTTTTAGATCCATGGCTTAGAGAAAATTTTGTGATGCAGTTATTTGCTTATTTTGACTTTTTACAATTTAAACAAGAAGCCAAAAAGATGGGCGATCTTGTGGTTTTCCATACAGGATATAAATTTCTCATGATGGCAAAAAGTACAAAAGCATACAATGAACTAGGAAGAATAGTCGCAAATAGAGATAAACTATCATTTGAAGAGATTTTAGCAGAGTATGAAAAACTCTTTTTTGAAAGCTTGAAACTCAAAAATAGTAGAAAAAAAAGTTTCAATGCTTTGCAACATATGTATGGCTTTGTGAAAGATTTTGTTGATGAAAGCGAAAAATCTGCTATCTTAGAAGAGTTTGAAGATTTTAAAAACGGCACAAATCCTATTATCTCATCTGTTTCACTTTTAGCGCTTTTTGCTAAAAAATATGATGTGAAGTATTTACAAGGCCAAAAATATCTTTTTCCATATCCAAAGGATTTAAGACTTAGAAGTGATATTAAAGCGTTTAAATAATTTTAAGTATAAAAAATAAAATAGATACGAGTTTTCGTACCTATTTACCACCCGTCAAGTCAGCATTTGTGATAGCACTTAATGGTTCATTGACACTGAATATTTTAGCTCTAATATCACTATATCCAAAAGATTCAAGTCGTTTTGTATGTTTTTCAAGATACCTGTGTAGATCATCTTCGTTATCAAAAAGATAGATTCCACCTGCTTCTTTTGTTTCTTCATTTTCAGTCCAGATTTTCCAAATCAATCCATTTTCATTTGCAATATCTTTTGCTAACTCAACAAAAGCTTCCGCCATTTTTTCCCCAAATATCCCTTCGTGAGGGAAATCTACTTGTAAAAGGTATTTCATATTATGCTCCTAAAAAATTTTAAAAATATACACTAACTTTCTATAAACTCCGTCATAAACTCTCTATAAAGTAGTGGCACCATTTGTCTTTGGAGCTTTTTATTTGTTCGAGACTCAATAGCGACACTTGCAAAAAAAGTTTTCCAAAGATTTGAAAATTTTTCCTCATTTTGGCTTATCGTTGGCTCTTCAAAACTCGCCACTTCTTGCACTCCCTTAAAACTTTCATTTTTGATAAAAGCAAGTTTTCGATTTAGGTCGTGGATAATGTAGTTTTGATTGTTAAATCGCTCTAAAAAATGTCTTCCTAAATGATAAACAACATTAAACTTAGTATCGATTTTACCATACAAAGTCCCATCATCAAGCTCAATAAATCGTATAAAACCAGTCATCTTATGACTATGACGAAAAAGTTCTCTTTGCAGATTTTGAATATTTAAAATAAATCGATGATTGATATTATCTAACTCTTTTTGGCTTTTAAATCCTAAAATAATAAATTGTAACAATGGGAGCTCAAACTCTACACTATCACACATAAAGATATGAAAAATGGTCTCAAAATGTTTTTTTATAAACTTCTTTTTAAGAGCTTCTAGCACTTTTAAACTTTTTTCTGTAGATGATTCAATCACTCTAATCTCATCCAAAATCAAACTATTTGGAATCTCTTTGAGAATAGTTTCGGGCTTTAGTTTTTGATAATACACCTCATACACTAAAGTTAAAAATCCCTCAAAACTTCCATCATAGACGACTATCACTTTAAAATTCCCCAGTTATCACACTATAATCTATCTCAAAAAGGCTAGGTGATTTAATGATTTTTGGAGGTTTAAGTGCTAGTTTTATCTTATCACTATACATTGGCACATCTTTTTGATAAACACCGTTACAAGTGATAAAATATTTTGCATTTTTTACTGAGATTTTAAGCTGTTTCAGACTATCAAAAGTGAGCTTTTTAAATCGTCGTGCATTGATAATTTTCATAGCTCCTTTTGTTCCAATGCCAGGGATTCGTATCAACTCCTCACGGCTAGCTTTATTTATCTCCATAGGGAATAGATGGAGATTATTCAAAGCCCAAAACATCTTAGGGTCAAGCTCCTCATCAAGATTTGGATTTGACTCGTTTACTATCTCATCCGCTTTAAAATCATAAAAACGAAGTAACCAATCAGCTTGATAAAGTCGATGTTCCCTTAAAAGTGGAGGTTTTGAAGTTGTAAGGGCTGGAAGATTTTTATCATCGTTCACAGGTATATAAGCACTATAATAGACCCTTTTTAAAAGTGCTTTATCGTACAAAGCGGAGCTTAGATTTAAAATATCCTTATCACTTTCAGGAGTTGCTCCAACGATAAGTTGAGTACTCATACCGATTGGTTTATTCGTACGCTCCATACTAAAATCTCGTGCAAGTTTGAGTGGTTGAAGCACTTTTTCTTTGGTTTTATTTGGGGCGAGAAGTTTGAGACTTGCATCACTTGGAAGCTCAATATTTGAACTCACCCGGCTTGCAAGTCTGGTTACCTCTTCTATTAGTTTCGCATCACTCCCTGGGATAAGTTTCACATGGATATAGCCATTAAATTTATATTCGTTTCGTAAAATCTTTAAAGTTCGCAAAATCAGCACCATCGTATGGTCTTCACTCTCGATGATTCCGCTACTTAAAAAAAGCCCTTCGATATAGTTTCTTTTGTAAAAATTTATCGTGATATCAGCTAGTTCCCTTGGAGCAAAAGCAGCCCTTGGGATATCATTACTAACACGATTGATACAATATGCACAATCATAAATACAAAAATTTGTAAGCAAAACTTTAAGCAGCGATACACACCTCCCATCACTTGTAAAAGTGTGACAAATTCCACTATTTTGTGTTGCTCCTAGTTCTCCTGTTTTATAGTTGTTTTCACTACCACTTGAACTACAACTTACATCATATTTGGCACTATCACTTAAAATTTGCATCTTTTGGAATATATCTTTTTTCATAAGGCTATTGTACTTTATTTAAATTTTTTTCTCTAAAAACATTACAAATTGCAAGATTTATTTTCTAATATCTCTTTTGTTTGCTTATGTCTGTAAAGAAACATATTTTCTATATCTTTTTTGATAAAAGGCGCTAGAAGTTTACCAAAGATGCCAAAGGGAAGTTTATATTTTATAAGATCTTTGAGTTCACACATTGTCCCTTTTTTTGTAAAAATATGGTGATGCTCCCAAAAAGCAAAAGGGGATTTTATAGCGACATCTACCATCAAATTTGGATACTCATATTTTTCTATTTTTACTATCCAATCTATTGGCACCCAAGCTCGTGTAGTTTTGAGCTTTATTATCTTTCCTTCATAAGTTGCATCTTCATAGTCTATAAGTTCTACTTTAGTATGAGATGGAGTGATTCGTTTGATATTATTGGTATCTAGATGAAAATCAAAAAGCTCCTCCAAAGTGCAATCAATAAGTGTAGTTTTAGTTAATATTTCCATAAATCTCTTTTACTGCAATGCCTGAATGATATCTTTTTCAATCTCAGCTGGAGTTGTAGATGGACTATATCTTTGAAGCACTTTTCCATTTTTATCAACTAAAAATTTTGTAAAATTCCATTTAATCATATCAGTTCCCATTATCCCTTTAGAATGTTTTTTAAGATAAAGATATAAAGGATGGGTATTTTTTCCATTGACATCGATTTTACTAAACATATCAAATTTTACTCCATAAGTGAGAGAGCAAAACTCTTTGATCTCTTTTTCAGTTCCTGGTTCTTGAGCCAAAAATTGGTTGCAAGGGAAACCTAAAACAGCTAACCCTTTATTTGCATACTTATCATGCAACTTTTCAAGTCCCTCATATTGCCCTGTAAATCCACATTTACTAGCAACATTGACTATAAGCATCACTTTATTTTTGTATTTGTCTAAAGTAAATTCATTTCCATTTATATCTTTTACTTTGATATCGTATATACTCATCGTTTTCTCCCCAAATAACAAATTTGCAAATAGCATAAACATTAATACGATTTTCATCTCAATTCTTCCTTTTTTATGGTTCTAATCTGTGGATATCCCAGCTTCCATCTTTTTCTAAAGTATATTCAAACCTATCGTGCAATCTATCTTTTCCACCTTGCCAAAATTCAAAAAGGGTTGGTTTGATGATATATCCACCCCACTTATCAGGAAACGGTATCTCTCCATTTGCAAATTTTTTCCTCATTTGATCAAATTTTTGCTCCAATATACTTCTTGAAGTAACCACTTCACTTTGGTGTGATACCCAAGCACCTATTTGACTTCCCCTTGGACGACTTAAAAAATATTTTAAAGATTCTGTTTTGCTTATCTCTTCAATGGTTCCTTCTATTCGTAGCTGTCTTTCAAGTCCAAGCCAAGCAAAATGAGCTGCTACAAAATGATTTTGTCCGATTTGGCGCGATTTTTTACTTCCATAATTTGAGAAAAATATAAAACCACTCTCATCATATCTTTTAAGGAGTACTGTTCTTTGGGATGGTTTGAGATCAGTTCCAACAGTAGCGAGGGTAAAGGCATTTGGTTCTATAAGTTTTGCTTCAACTGCTTGATTAAACCATAGTTGAAACTGAGCGAATGGATTAGATAACATATCTTTTCTATGAAGCCCTTTTGTTGTGTACTCTTCTCTCATTTTAGATAAATCTATCATTGTACTTCTCTCCTTCTTTACCAAGGTCCTTGAAATCTAGTAGGCTTATGATCACATTTTTTGATATGTTTTGTGGCTCTACCTTGGACTCTTTTTCTCCATCTATTATAAGCTTTTTTACCTATAAGGGTTCTCATTTTATTTTTAACTTGGTTTTCTGTAAGCCCGTATTGAGAATAGATAATATCAAAAGGTAATCTATCTTGCCAAGCCATCTCGATAAGTCGATTTTCGTCAAACTCCTCAAGTGTTTCATCTCTCTTTTCCTCTTTTTGAACACTTAGAGGTTTCTCTTTTAGTTCAAATTTACTCGATGATAAAATCTTGAAGATTTGTTTTTCCATAGTAGATATCTCCATTAGAAAGTTTGATTTTATGTGCGATTATCCCCATAAGAGTTTTCACCCCTTTTGTTTTTTGCGGGTCTGTTAAAGGTAAAAGCCTGACAGTTACTGCATCACCTTTAGCAGAGAGTTGAATAAAAAAGTTTTGATTTTTTCCATCTTCTATGGCAATGCTCTCGATTAAGGCACTATTTTCTTTTTCATTGATAAATTTATCTGTTATTTTGAGTATTCCATTTGGAATTTTCTCCATCATTGGAGTGATCACTTCAAAACACTCTTTTACACTTTTTGCTTTTTCTAGTACGATATGGGGCATAACATTTTCCTATTTTTATTTATAGTTTATCTGTTTTTAGGATTTGATTGTATGGTTATTTTGTTAGTTTATATTATAGATATCAAATATCTTTTCTATCGCACCCTCTTTTTTCTTTGCTTCGACCATGATATCAACTTCATAAAAATCATCTCCCAAAAACTCTTTAAGATGTACAAAATCAACTTCACTTATAAAATCAGCATGATGTCCAACTTTCCCATCCCCTTGTGAAGAGATATGGAGTTTTGGTCTTTTTTCTTTCCAGCTTTTTTTGATCTCTTCCCAAGAGATAACACTTGGATTGATAGAGTGATGAAAAATATCAAATATCATCCCGATACCACACTTTTTGGCTACTTCTAAAGTTTCACTTGCTGTGAAATTGTATTCATCATTTTCTAAAGCTAAATATTTTCCAAGCCAAGAGTTTTCTTCAAATACTTTACAAAAACGATCCATGGTAGCCTTTTTGTCACCATTTGTTCCACCAAGATGCAAAGTGATCACTCCATTATCTAGAGCTTCAAAACTATCAAGCAATCTTGTGCAATACTCTAGTTCTTTTAAAGAGGATTCAACCACTTTTGGATTTTTGCTTCCAAGCTGGATAAATTGTCCTGGGTGGATTGTAAGACGAAGATTGTGGTTTAAAGTGCTTCTTTTTACTTTATCAAAAAGAGGGGTAAGCTCATCCCAAACACTGTTATCAAAAGAGGGATGAGAAGCAAAAGGGATGCAACTATTTCCAAGGCGAAACATTGTGATATTTCGTTTTTGGCAAAACTCCACGATGGCTGGGAAATCCAAAAGATTTTTAGAAGCGATATCAAGTGCTTTTTGTTTTGAAAGTGAGCTTAGTTTGATGGAACGATTGGTTGAAAGTGTTCCATCATTTGTTGAACAAAAAAGTCCTAGTCTTGGAAGTCGTCTCATCTATCTCTCCTATTTTAGGAACAGTTTATAAAATATAGATGATTTTTTGTAGGGAATTTTTGGTTGTTGAGAGATAAAAGAAAATAAATTTCTCAAAATAGATCATTTCAACTCTACAAAAGAAATCTTACAATAGAATACAATAAGATACACAGTATATACAAAAAAAGAAAATAAAATGAAAAAAAGCAAGATATTTAGATATAGTTATGAAAAAAATGAACTTCTGAAAAAAGAGAGAAATATCTCTTTTGAGAATGTCATTTTAAGTATTGAAAATGGTGATTTGATAGATGATATCGAACACCAAAATAAAGAAAAATATCCAAATCAAAATATATTTATTATTTTAGTAAAAATCAAAGAGTATGTTTATTTGGTTCCTTATGTTGAAGATGAAGAAATGATATTTTTAAAAACAATTATCCCATCAAGACAAATGAATAAAAAATATAACAGTGGAGGTGCAAAATGAAATTAGATGCTTACGAACAAGAGTTACTTATAAGTGTTGAAAACGGGGAATGGCAAAGTAAAAACAATCTAAAAACTAGAACAAAAGAGTTGCAGTCATATATCAAAAATGAGAAAAAAAAAGCGATATCTCTAAGGGTAAGTGAAAATGATATTTATGAACTCAAAAGAAAAGCCCTTGAAAATTCTATCCCTTATCAAAATCTTATCCAGATGCTTATCCATCAATTTGCAACTGATAAGATAAAATTAAAAGTATAATGGATTTGGAAGAATTTTAAGGCAAAAAATAGATTATTTATAAAAAATTCTTGCAATCCCAAATACAAAAAGCCCTATTGCTATCTCTTTAAGTTCAATATCAATGAGATAAAGAAAAATAGCTGAAGTGATAAAACCAATCGATACCATAGCAGATTTAATTTGTTTGGAAAATTGTTCTTGTAAATAGTTCATTTGGTCAGGATTTATCTCAACTACAAGTTGATTGTTGGCTATTTTTTGCAATGAGCTTTTGAGATTTTTAGTCATCATTGGAATATCTTTGAGTTCATCAATGATATTTTCAAATAAACTCTCTTTGAGTCCCAAAGCATTTGGGATGTTTTTTTGTAAGATTGGTAAAATATCTTTTACGCCATTAAAATTCTCAATATAAGTGGTACCTAACCCTTCAATGATGGCACTGACTCGCAAAATATAAATGGCATCACTAGGGAGTTTAAAAGGTAAATCTTTGGTACTTTCTAGCACTTCAAAGGCAAGTTTTTGCATCGATTCACTTGAAAGATTGTCATTTGAAAATATTTTAAACATCTTTTTTGTAAAAGTTGCTAGTTCACTAATAGGGGCTTCATAAGCGATAGTTCCTAGCTTTTTATTTGCTATGATGTAGCTTTCGTAGTCTTGTTCATTTGCACTTTTGATAAGTTCAATGATAGCAAGTCTTGTCTCATTTGGAACAGATTTCACCATCCCAAAATCAAGTAAAACTAA
>CALMBI010000161.1 GCA_937860115.1 uncultured Arcobacter sp.
CCTGGATACCATTTTCCTTGAGCATGATGCAAAAGTCCCCCATTTGTAAAAGAGCCTAGAAGTTTTCTTGAGAGGTCATTTGCTAATAATCTTTTATGATCCCCATCTGCTGCTGTGTTCCATTGAGGTGATTCCATATCATCTATACTTACAAATGTAGGCTCTCCACCCATAGATAGTCTTACATCATTTGCTTCCAAATCTTTATCAACTTCAAATCCAAGATTGTGTATCGCTTCCCATTGCTCCTCTTTGTATGGCTTTGTTACCCTTGGCGATTCAAAAATTCTTGTCACTTTATTTTCATATTCAAATTCTACTTCACACTTATCACTTGCCCCTTCGATTGCATGAGCTGAATCATAGTGTGGTGTACAAGCTAGTGGAATATGTCCTTCACCTGCAAAAAGTCCACTTGTACTATCAAGTCCAATCCATCCAGCACCTGGAACATACACTTCTGTCCATGCATGAAGGTCAGTGAAATCTTCCTCTGGTCCACTTGGTCCATCAAGTGATTTCACATCGGCTGTTAGTTGTACTAAATATCCAGAAACAAACCTTGAAGCAAGTCCAAGATGTCTTAAAACTTGTACAAAAAGCCATGAGAAATCTCGACAACTTCCTAGTTTTTTCCCTAGAGTATATTCACAACTTTGCACCCCAGGTTCTAGTCTGATTGTATAATTTAAGTATGAATAGATTTTTTGATTAAGTTCCACTAAAAAGTCGATAATTGACTTTTCACTTCTATCAACTGTTGCGACGAATTCTTTAATTGCTTTATTATCTTCTTCTATTTCAAGATATGGGATAAGCTCTTTTTTAAGAGTGTCATTGTAGGTAAATGGATAGTTTTTTGCACTATCTTCGACAAAGAAATCAAATGGATTGATAGTAATCATATCAGCCAAAACTTCCACATCAATGTGAAGTTTATCTGTTTTTTCAGGGAAAACTATACGAGCCATATAGTTTCCAAATGGGTCTTGTTGCCAATTTATAAAGTGATTTTCTGGCTTGATTTTAAGTGAATAAGCCTCAATTGGAGTCCTGCTATGAGGTGCTGGACGTAGCCGAATAATATGCGGGCTTAGATTTACTTTTTTATCATAGTTATAGTGAGTTTTGTGAGATAATACTACTTTTAGTGCCATTTTGTTACTCCTGTGTTTACAAAGTGCTATCGATGAATTTGAAAAACTTATATGCAAATTTTTGCTAGCTATAAGTATATCTATCTTGTCTTATTTTTTCTATTAGAGATTGTTTATTTTTTAACATTTTTATCAAAAGTCCAAGATTTCATATAGTTTATAGTAAAATCCGCGGATGCAAAAAATAACAAAACTTATAAATGATTTTAATGAACTCGTGATGTTCAAACATTCTATTTTTTCTTTGCCATTTATTTTTATAGCAATGGTCGTAGCAAGTGATGGTTGGTTTGGGATAGAACTAACTATTATGGGGATATTAGCAGCTCTTTCGGCTCGTAATTTTGCGATGGGATTTAATCGTTATCTTGATAGAGATATTGATGCTCTTAATCCTAGAACAGTTGGTCGTCCTAGTGTTGATGGAAG
>CALMBI010000162.1 GCA_937860115.1 uncultured Arcobacter sp.
CATGCCCCCTTATGTGATTACACAAGAGGAGATAATACGTGTTTTTGATGTTATTATAGAAGTTTTAGAAGTTTTAAAAAACCAGACAAAATATAGATAAATTTTAAAACAATGTTTTTTATTTTTCACTTGGTACTTCAAATGGTAAGAGAGGTTTTTGTTTCTCTTGCATCAACTTTGTTTCATCTATAGATGATGTATCCACAATCTCAGGTGTGATAAAAAAGACGAGTTCATTGTTACTTTCTTGATAGTCTTTACTTCTAAAAAACCATCCAAGAAGAGGAATGTCACCTAAAAATGGGATCTTCCATTCATTTTTTACACCTTGATTATTGATAAGTCCACTTAAAATCACTGTGTGGTTATTTTTTATCATCACATTTGTTTCGATCGATTGGGTTGAAAACCCTGGTAGATTTGATTTTACATCATTATTGACAGTTACAGATCCCCAATCTAGCTTTGAAGAGGTCGTAGCGATATTCAGTTCAATAAATTGATCATTGACAATCTTGCTTGCTAAAACATCTAAAACAATACCATATTCTCTTGGGATATATTCAGATGATGTCGTATCATTTGTAACAGAAGTTTTTTGTATCAAAATCTCCCCACCTGAATAAAACTTCGCATGTTTATTTTCAGAAGTAAGAAGTATAGTCTCATCGATAACTTTAGCTATAGTTTGCCATTGAAGTGAGTCCACCTGTTAGTGAAACGGCATTTGCCATCGTTGATTTCATAGAATCATCAAATAATGTAGTGCTTTGGGTATTGTTTTTATATCCCATCGCCCAATTATTTTTGATTGTTTCCCCTTTTGTATTATTTATAGAAACGATATAAAGTTTTAGTTTGATGAGTTTTTTTAATTCCTTCACAGTTGAAAAATCGATCAGTTTTTTTCTGTATCGACTCCTGCTTTTGTAAGCACTTCGATGATTTTTTCTTTTTGATTTGCTGATTCTATCTCACCTTTGATAATGACACTATCTTCAGACTGTAAGATTTCTAAATTTGGATTTGATTCTTTGATTGTTTTGATGATACTTTGAAAATTTTTAACAACATCTACTGAGATGTTTTCCATTTCATTATCACTAAAAGTAACTAAAATACTTCCATTTCCAAGTGATTTTCCTAAAATCTTAATCTCTTGAAAAGGGTTTTTTCATTGTTAATAAAAGCAACTTCTAGTTTTGAACTATCACTAATTGAGATATCTTGAATCTTTTTTTCAAATTTAAAGGATAGTTAGAAGAAAAAACGATTACTCTTTTTCTCTTACTATATCTGCTCCAAGAAGTGTAAGTTTCTCTTCAAGTCTATCATATCCTCTATCAAGGTGATAAATTCTATGGACTTTTGTTTCACCTTCAGCTACAAGTGCAGCTAAAACAAGTGCACTACTAGCTCGTAAATCTGTTGCCATCACATCTGTACCAAAAAGTTCGTTTGGAGTACCTACAACAGTCGCTACTGTTCCATTAAGAGTGATATTTGCTCCCATTCTTAAAAGTTCACTCACGTGCATAAATCTATTTTCAAAGAGTTTCTCATCAATAATACTTACTCCATCTGCTACCGTACAAAGAGCCATGAACTGAGCTTGCATATCTGTTGGAAACCCAGGATATTCTGTAGTAGTGATATGGATTGGTTTTATTTTATTAGCTGGCGTTAGAGTAACGCTATTTTCACCTCTTTGGATTCCAAATCCCATCTCTTGGAGTTTTACAAGCATCGCTTCAAGGTGTTTTGGGATCACATTTGTGATTGTTAAAGTGCTATTTGTGATAGCGCCAGCACACAGATATGTTCCAGCTTCTATTCTATCTGGGATAACTGCAAATGGTTTAAACTCTAAAAGTTTTCCACCGTTTCCTACGATCTCTATTGTATTTGTACCAATCCCTGTGATTTCAACTCCTGCATCTCTTAGTACTTCACAAAGTTGTACTACTTCTGGCTCTTTTGCAGCGTTTATGATGGTAGTGTTTCCTTTTGCTAACGCAGCTGCCATAACAATATTTTCAGTACCCCCAACAGTGATCTTGTCAAATACGATTGTTGTTCCAGTAAGTCCATTTGGTGCTGTTGCTTTGATATATCCAGCTTTTATCTCTATAACTGCACCCATAGCTTCAAGAGCTTTCAGATGTAAATCAACTGGTCTTTGACCAATAGCACATCCACCTGGAAGTGAAACTTCACAATGACCAAATCTCGCAAGTAATGGACCAAGTACTAAAATAGAGGCTCTCATCGTTTTTACGATCTCATACGTTGCTTGTGTTTTATTTAAGCTTGTTGTATTGATCGTGATATCATTTATCTTGTGATCAAATGTAGCTCCAAGCATTCTTAAAAGTTTAAGGAGAGTTTTTATGTCGACAACATTTGGTAGATTGGAGATCATTACATTATTTGAAGCTAGGATTGTAGCTGCTAAAAGTGGAAGTGCGGCATTTTTTGCACCAGTGATCTCAATCGATCCTTCAATCTTTTTTGTACCATTAATTTTTAAAAAATCCATTTATTCATATTCCTTTGTTAATTTAGTTATTTATTGTTTGTATAATCTCTTGCAACACTGTATAGACTCTTTTGACAGAGGTTATTTCACATTTTTCTCTATCTCCATGAGGAAAATAGATGTTTGGTCCAATTGATGTTATTAACATATTTGGATATTTGTCTTTAAAAATAGCACATTCAAGCCCAGCGTGTACCGCTTCAAAAGAGCTCTCAGGGTTATGCTTTTTATAGATATCTAAAACAGTTTTAGAAAAATCATTAATATCTGGTTTCCAAGCTGGATATTTACCATTTGTAGATAGCTCAAATCCAAAACTTTTTAATTCTGCTACTGTAAAATTTTTGATTTTTTCTAATTCTACATTATCCATACTTCTAGCACTTAGCGAGATTTTGATCCCATCATGTGTTGTATTGATAATAGATAAATTGATTGAAGTTTTAGGAATATGAAGTGTTTCATCAAAATCCCTTACACCATTTTGAAAATTGGCTAGAAATTGAATGATATTACTATCTAATTTTTTATAGTGTTCACTTCTACCCTCAATCTCTTTAATGGTCATATTTTCATGTGAACTAATCGGAGTTTGAGAGGATGCGATGATCGCTTTTGCTTTTTTTGGAATAGAATTGATTCTCTCGCCACCAAAAAAATCTATCAGATCACCATCACAATCGTAGATTGTTTTTGCTATTAATTTTAAAGCATTTGGAATATTTTTGTTTATATCAACACCGCTATGTCCACCTGGAAGATTTGATATCGATATCTCATAAAGTGTTTTATCTTGATCATTTGGTACTATTGATGAACTATCTATTGTAGCAAAAATATCGATTCCACCAGCACAACCGATGCAGATTCGTCCTTCCTCTTCACTATCAAGATTAAGCATATATTTTGCTTTTAAAGGAAGATCTAGATGATTAGCCCCAATAAGTCCTATCTCTTCATCACTTGTAAATAAAAACTCACAATTGATCCCATCAGCCATAAGAGCCAACATATAAGCACACCCAATCCCATTATCAGCGCCTAATGTGGAATCAAGGGCATGGAGATAGCCATCTTTTTCTACTATTGTTGGAATTTTTCCATCTTCTAAACAAACAATATCATAGTGAGATTGTAAACATATAGTTGGAATGAGATCTTCTTTATAGCATAAAATATTTTTTGCTTCATCAACTTTGCAAATATAATTGTATTTTAAACTAAATGCAACGATGTAATCTATAAATGGTTTGTGTGTTCCACTACATCTTGGAATTTGTGTAATCTCTTTAAATGTTTCTATAATCATGGGCAGGATTATATCTAAATGAAGTTTAATAAAGATGATTAATTTTTTCTTATCTAAATGGGAGATTTTAGAAGCTTTTTGATAGAATAAATATCTTTAAAATTTTTCACATAGGTACTTAAAATGACAGTAAATATATCTTTACCAGATTGCTCATATAATATCAACATAGACTCACTTAAAACAATTCAAAAAAACGCAAAAGTGGTAGTAGTTACAAACCCAACTGTTGCTGGCTTTCATCTTCCATATCTTTTAGACAAAATAGAAGCTAAAGAGGTGAGTGTAGTAACAATCCCAGATGGGGAGCAATACAAAACAATGGATACAATATTAGAGATTTTAGATCATTGTTTTGCTCATAAACTCAATCGTAGTTCACTTTTAATCGCTTTTGGTGGTGGAGTTATAGGGGATATGACAGGGTTTGCTGCAAGTATCTATCAAAGGGGAATCGATTTTATCCAAGTACCAACAACACTTCTTTCTCAAGTAGATGCAAGTGTTGGTGGGAAAACGGGAATCAATAACAAATATGGAAAAAATCTTATAGGAGCTTTTCATCAGCCTATTGAAGTAAATATTGACCCATATTTTCTAAGAACTTTACCAAAAAGAGAGTTTGGGGCTGGAGTTGCAGAGATTATCAAAATGGCTGTGTGTTTCAATAAAGATTTTTTTGTTTGGTTAGAAAATAATCGACTTGATAGTGAAGCAAATATTGCAATTGGTATAGAAAAATCTGTTCAAACAAAAGCTTGGGTTGTAGGACAAGATGAAAAAGAACAGGGGATTCGAGCAGCACTTAATTATGGACATACTTTTGGACATGTGATAGAAAATGAGACAAAATATGAAAAGTATCTTCATGGGGAAGCAGTTGGAATAGGAATGGTGATGGCAAATAATTTGGCCGTAAAAATTGGGCTTATGACGCAAGATGAAGCTGATAGAATCAAAAATCTTCTTGATAGTTATGAAATCCCAACAACTTATGAGATACAAGATGTGGAAGATTTTTATAATCACTTTTTCCTAGATAAAAAATCACTTGATGATAAGATTAAGTTTATAGTACCTGTTGGGATAGGGGATTGTAAAATCACTGATGAGATTAAAAAAGAGGATGTTGTTGAAGTACTAAAAGGATTTACACGATGAAATTATTACAATTCATTTTTGTAGTTTTTCTTGGCTATAGTGTTTTGTATGGTGACAATAATGTAACAGTTCAACCAAAACAAAAAGTTATTCATAAAGAGTTAACACAAGAAGATCGCCTTTTGGTTGATAATTTGATCAAAAGTCTTAAATCTATCAATGAAAACCTCAAATCAAATCTTCTTGTTAAAAGATATAATAATTATCTGACTTATAGAGATATCGAGCGGGAGTTAGAACAAACAAAAATAGATGCAAAAAAATATAGTGAATGGGACGGTGTAAAGTATAAAGAACTTTCATATCAACTAACAAATAAGATCAAAATTAAAGAAAATGAGTTAGCACTTATTAGCGAATATAAAGATTCACCTATTGGGCAAATGATCAAACCTAAAGATATAGAATCAATCCCAATAATTTCAAATCCTTTTAATATTATAGAAGGATACTCATTTATTCAAATATTAGAAAAAAATGTGAAAACCTACAAAGAAACAAGCAATGATGTTAATGATCTTGTAAAAATACTTCTTGAAGAGATGGGAATCTATAAGCAAATTTCTGAGATAGATCCAAATAATAGTATTTTAGAATCTATGGCGAGTGCACAAAAAAGAATGAATGACTTTACAATGGTGTCTGATATTGTATCAACAACAAGTGAGGTGTATAGTAGAAAAGTAGATCAGTTAAAACAAGAGGCTAATGATAAAATCACAAATGAGATCCATAGAAGTTTAAAATTATCAGTGATTATTTTACTTTTAATTGCTATTTCTGTTGGAATCAAAATGGCACTTAAAAAATATATTAAAGATGATGATTCCCTTTATACTTCAAATAAGTTGATCAATTTTTTACTTATTTTTATTATTTTGATTATTTTTCTTTTTT
>CALMBI010000163.1 GCA_937860115.1 uncultured Arcobacter sp.
GAAGGGGAGATTATCATCACAATTAAAGAGGGGACCCAAAAAAATCATGTCTATTTTGAGGTGAAAGATAGTGGGATTGGGATGAGTGAATCCCAAGCAGCAAAAGTATTTGATCCATTTACGCAAGCAGATAGTTCTACGACCAAAAAGTTTGGCGGAACTGGACTTGGGCTCACGATCACCAACACACTTGTAGAGATGATGGGTGGAAAGATTAGTGTAGAGAGTGAGATAGGAGTAGGGAGTAGATTTTATTTTGATTTGGAACTTCCAAAAGAGAGATGCGCGAAACCATACTCGATCTTTAGTGGGAAAAAAGTGCTTTTGATCGATGATAGTCTCAATTGGTGCGAGATCATCTCTTTTCAGCTTAAAACTTTTGGTCTTGATGTTGTCTTTAGACAAAGTGCACATGAGGGGATTGAGTTATTAAGAGAATTTGGGGATATCTATGATCTTATTGTGATTGATTGGAATATGCCACAGATAAATGGTATAGAAGCATTTCGAATGATCACTCAAGAGTTTCCTACAACAAAACATAAGCATATATTGATTAGTGCTCACAATAGGGAAATTTTAAGCGAGGAGATGCAAGAAGCAAATATTACTCAGTTTTTGCATAAACCAGTCAATCCATCTAAACTCAATGATATGCTCAATGAGATATTTCTAGGAATAGTTGATACTGACAAGAAAAAACTCCTCACTCTCCACGATGATCTACTTCATGCAATAAAAACACTAGAGGGGAGCGAGATCTTACTAGTAGAGGATAATGAGATCAATCAAGAGATCATAGTGGAGCTTTTAAGGGAGAGCGGTATCAAAATAGATATCGCAAACGATGGATTGGAAGCTATCAAAAAAACACAAGAAAAAAACTATGAATTGATTTTGATGGATATTCAGATGCCTATTTTAGATGGGTATGAAGCAACAAAAGAGATCAGAAGCAAAGACAAAGATACCCCAATAATAGCTCTAACAGCTAATGCAATGAAAGAGGATATCGAAAAAACACAAGCAGCCGGAATGAATAAACACCTTAATAAGCCACTCGATGTTGATCTTTTATTTGAAACACTTTTGGAGTTTATTATCCCAAAAGTCTCTCTTGAAAAAGTTGAAAAAAGGAAAACTGAGGAGATAGACTCATCTGAGCATAATAGAGTCCAATTTCCAGAATTTAAATCACTCGATACACACTATGGACTCGCTCTTGTGATGGATCGAATCGATATTTATACTCAAATCCTAAAAGGTTTGATCAAATATAAAGATCTCAAAACTGATGAGATGGATGATGAGACACTCAAGCGAACAGCTC
>CALMBI010000164.1 GCA_937860115.1 uncultured Arcobacter sp.
CAGTGATTCATCTATCTATGATGACAATACGATTTAAAGAGATCAAAGAATCACTCAATAATATTAATGATTTTTGGCATCTACCGCTTGAAACAGATAAACAAATAGAGGTTGGAATTGGGAAACTCAAAGGGGAAATAGAGTTTAAAAATGTAGAGTTTTACTATAAAGATAGTAAATATGCTTCAGTTGATAAGATCAATTTTAAGATCCAAGCTGGGGAAAAGGTAGGTATTATTGGTCAAACTGGAGCAGGGAAAAGTACTATTCTTAGAATGCTCACTGGACTTGATATCCCTAGTAAAGGGAGTATATTTATAGATGGACACGATATCTCAACGGTCCATCCAATTGAGCTTCGACAAAATATTGGAGTAATGCCCCAAGAGCCATTTTTATTTTCAGGAACACTCAAAGAAAATATTGAGTTATCGCATCCTGTAAGTAAAGCTAAGATGATGGATGTGATCAAAATGACAGGACTTGAAGATCTTGTGAAAAAAAGTGGACAAGGGGATGGATTGCAAGTTGGAGAGAATGGTGGGACTCTTTCAGTTGGTCAAAGACACCTTGTGGCTCTTGGAAGAGCAATAGTGAATGATCCATCTATTTTGATACTTGATGAACCTACAACTGGACTTGATATAGGATTAGAAAAAGCACTTGTAACAAAGATGAAAGAGATTGTTGAAGATAAAACACTTATTGTGATCACGCATAGATTTACTGCACTTGATTTAGTTGATAGAGTGATTATCTTAGCAGAAGGGAAAATTGTAGCAGATGGACCAAAAGACAAAATATTAGCAGCACTACAAGGGAAAAAATAAAATATGAATAGATTATTTGAAGATGAAGAGTGGAACTATATGTATGGGGTTGTTCCCATCATGTTGTTATTTGTTGCATTTATATCATGGGCTTCTTTTAGCGAGCTTGATGAGGTTGTCAGAGGAGATGGAAAAGTTGTTCCATCTGGACAGACGAAAGTATTGCAACATCTAGAGGGTGGAATTATTTCACAAATTTTGGTAAAAGAGGGGGATCATGTAAAGGCTGGTGATGTTATTTATGAACTTTCCCAAGCATTTTTTGATGCTGATTTAAAATCAAAAGATATCGAACTTAAATCACTCAAAGCAAAAGAGATAAGAGTTTTAAGAGAGATAGATTTCAAGGATAGCTTGAGTTTCCCTTCTTATATTGAGTCAGCTGTTCCTGATATTGTAGCAAATGAACGACTCATTTTTGAAGAGAAC
>CALMBI010000165.1 GCA_937860115.1 uncultured Arcobacter sp.
GTAAGCATCTCATCATAATCTATTAATCCTTTAGAGATAAGATTTCCACTCTCTTCAAGTAAACTTCTATGTTTTATCTTTTCATAATCATCACTAGAGATAAGGGTAATAAGGGAAGTCATATCTCTAATTGACTCATCTCCTCCACTATATTCTTCCCTTAGAAGTGCTAGAAATAACATCTGCTCTTTTTCTTCTAAACTATTTTCTTTAAAAAAACTTTCAAGCATGATCTCATGGCTTGTAACAGCGATTCTCTCTTTGATTCTATTTTCTAAAAGCGTGAGCTTTGATTTAAGGCGATTGATATTAGGTGAATTTTCATCAAAACTATTTTTTACAACATTGAGTTTTTGTGCTAAATCTATTTTAAAAAACTGATCTTGAAGATACTCAAGGTGGTCACTATACTCTTTTACTTCAGGAAGTACGAGATCAAGACTTCCAACCTCAAGAAGTTTCAAAAATGAGGTGCTAAGAGAAACAGAAGTATTTAAAAGTTCAAGATTTGACATCTCACTTACTTTTGTTGGCATCATACTATTTTGTACAATCCAACCAAGTTCAAGAAGGTTTTTGATAAGTGTTATTTTTTCAAGATGCAAAAATTGAGTGATATCATAAAAATCTCCAAGAAGATCAACTACCATAGTTGAAGTGATACCGCTCACATATTGTCTGGTTAGCGATTGAAGCAATTTTGCTTCATCGATATGACATTTGAGTTGAGTAAAGATGTCAAGTTCTTCAAGATGCTCTGAAGTGATAAAATTGATAGTGTTTTTCATATTTGTATGCATGTTATATCCAAATATTATCTATAAGTCTTGTAGTACCTATTTTTACTGCGACTAAGATAATTGTATTTTTTAATTCTATTATTTTGAGTTGGTTAAGATCTTTTGATACGATTTCTATATATTCTATATCGATCCCTTCCATTGTCTCTTCCATAGCTTTTTTAATTTGATTGATATCAAAATTTCCAGCTACAATAAGTTTCGTTGCATTTTGAAGAGATTTAGAGATTTTAAGAGCTTCAGTTTTCTCTTCACTAGTTAAATAGGCATTTCTACTACTCAGTGCTAATCCATCATTATCCCTAATAAGAGGACAATCAATCACATTGATAGGTAAAAAAAGATTTTCAACCATTTGTTTGATAAGAATCACTTGTTGTGCATCTTTTCTTCCAAAATAAGCATTTGTTGGTTGCACTAAATTAAAAAGTTTGAGGACAATTTGAAGCACTCCATCAAAATGTCCTGGTCTTTTAAACCCGTCTAGAATAAAACCTCTTGTTTGCGGAGCTTTGATAGTCACTTCATCTATTCCATACATCATAGATATATTTGGCATAAAAAGGATATCAACTCCAGCAAGTTCACAGATTTTTTTATCGGCAACATCTTTTTTTGGGTATTTATCAAAATCTTCTCCAGCCAAAAATTGAGTAGGATTGACAAAGATAGAAACTATCACAAGCTCATTTTCTTCCCTTGCTTTTTTAATAAGTGAGATATGTCCTTCGTGTAGAGCACCCATAGTTGGGACGAAACCTATAGTTTGCGTTGTATTTTTTGTAATGTTTTGTAATTCTTGTTTATCTGTAATAATTTTCATAAGGCGGATTATATCTTATGAAAAATTAAATGATTGGGACTTTCCACTTTTGATAATAAGCAACAACTCGAATCGTTACACCAACAGCAAAGATAATAGCAAGAGAAAGAAATGAGATAAGATTGTACGTATTTAAAAAATATATAGCAATCCCCATCAAAAGAGAAACAGTTCCATAAAAACCAGTTTTAAAAATAAATGGTATCTCATTGATAATCACATCTCGAACAATTCCGCCACCAACAGCTGTTATAAATGAGATAGCTAAAACACCCGTAAGGTTAAAATGATTTTCGATTGCTATCAGTGCTCCTGTGATGCTAAAGGAGACAAGCCCAATACTATCACTGATAATAAAGAGAGGTTTATTTTCAATCGATTGCTTTTTATGAAATTGAAAAAGTATTAGAAGTATCAAGACAGATAAAACAATAATTGCAGGATAGTCATTGGAGAAAGTATAAGGAACCCTATCAACTGCGATATCTCGAATAATCCCACCACCAAGTGCGGTTAAAAAAGTAGCGATTAAGATCCCTAAGAGGTCAAGTTTATTTCTCACAGCCACAAAAAAACCGCTAATTGCAAAAGCGATTATTCCAATATATTCAGCTACTTCAAACATGATTTTAAAGCTTCCACCATGGCAGTTTTTTCTAATTCTTTTACTTTATTTTCTAGTGATTCTACACTCTCATTTGGTTCTAAACTAAGTGTTTTTTGGCAGATAATTTCACCCTCATCATAGTTTTCATTTACTTTGTGAACTGTCACTCCACTTATGGTATCGCCATTTGCAATCACTGTTTCATGAACATATCTACCATACATCCCCTCACCACCATATTTAGGAAGAAGTGCAGGATGAGAATTGATTATGAGATATTTATTTGCTAAAAACGGAGAGATTTTTTTCATATATCCAGCAAGAACTATGTATTTAATATTATATTCTTTTAAAAGATCATCGATAATCATATCAGGATCGTTATGAAGAATATTATTAACAACAAAATTAGGTATATGTTTATCAATTGCTTTTTCTAAAACGGGTGCATTTCTATTATTTGATATAACTAATCCAATATTTATAAAAAGCTCTTTTTTTAAGGATGCTTCATAAAGTGTATCAAAAATCGTTCCATTGTGAGATGCAAAAATAGCTATATTATCCATAGATATCCTCAATTATTATAGTTTAAATAAATTTTTTGTACTCTACTACAAATCCACTTTTGATAAGATAATAATCATATTTTAGTTAAAATTACACAAAAAATTATATTAGGAACTAATAATGGTAGAAAGATACGCACGAGAAGAGATGACTAAACACTGGACACAACATGCAAGATATGCAGCATGGCTTGAGGTTGAAAAAGCTGCTGTAAAAGCTTGGAATAAATTGGGACTAATTCCAGATGAAGATTGTAGAAAAATTGTAGAAAATGCAACTTTTTCAGTTGATAGAATCGAAGAGATTGAAGCTATTACAAAACATGATTTAATCGCTTTTAATACTAGTGTATCTGAATCACTTGGTGAAGAGTCAAGATGGTTTCATTATGGTATGACATCTTCTGATGCAGTTGATACTGGTGTAGCACTTCAAATGAGAGATTCTTTAAAAATCATTATAGAAGATGTAAAGATGTTGATGGAATCTATCAAAAAAAGAGCAGAGGAACATAAAATGACTTTAATGGTAGGAAGAAGTCATGGTATTCATGGTGAACCTATCACTTTTGGTCTAACTTTAGCTGTATGGTATGATGAAGTTGCACGACATCTTTTAAATCTTGAGCAAACAATGGAAGTGATTGCTGTAGGACAAATCTCTGGAGCTATGGGTAATTTTGCTCATGCACCACTAGAACTTGAAGAGTTAGCAATGGCAGAACTTGGACTAAAACCAGAGCCTTGTTCAAATCAAGTAATCCATAGAGATAGATATGCAAGACTTGCAACAGCTTTAGCGCTCTTAGCATCATCAGTTGAAAAGTTTGCAGTGCAAGTAAGACATCTTCAAAGAACAGAAGTGTATGAAGCTGAAGAGTATTTCGCAAAAGGGCAAAAAGGATCTTCTGCTATGCCACACAAAAGAAATCCTATTTTAACAGAAAACATTACAGGACTTGCAAGAATGATTAGAGCTTATGTGACTCCTGCTTTAGAAAATGTTGCTTTATGGCATGAAAGAGATATTTCTCACTCTTCAACTGAAAGATTTTGGCTTCCAGATGCATTTATCACAACCGATTTTATGCTTCATAGAATGAATAGTGTAATAGCAAACTTAACAGTTATGCCAGAAAATATGATGAAAAATCTTAATCTTACTGGTGGGCTTGTATTTTCACAAAGAGTGTTATTAGAACTTCCACTTCAAGGAGTAAGTAGAGAAGATGCTTATAGAATCATCCAAAGAAATGCGATGAAAGTTTGGGAAGAGATTCAAAAAGGGAAACCTACAACAAATGAAAAGGGTGAATCTTTATACTTACAATATCTTTTAGCTGATGAAGAATTACGAAATAGTTTAAGTGAAGAGCAAATAAGAGAGTGTTTTAACTATGATTATTACACTAAAAACGTAGATGCAATCTTCACAAGAGTCTTTAAATAAGATTTATTTTTCAAAAAAACAAAAAATCAACATCCTTAAAGCCCCTATGCTTAGGGG
>CALMBI010000166.1 GCA_937860115.1 uncultured Arcobacter sp.
AGAACAACATTGAGATTGTTTGATTTTATCGTTCCCTCAATAAGCTTCATAAATGATTCAATATTCTCTTTGAGATCAAAATAGATGAAACAATAATTAATAAAATCTTGTGATTTATTTTCATCATGAACCCCTTAAAATGAATAGCCAATCATATTACTAATTAGATTAAGTGAAACTTATAATTTATCAGTCTTTTAGTTTTAAAGAGCCTAGAAATGCACCTAAAAGTAGGAATAGTGTCAAAGTATATAAAACAGTATAGTTACTAAAAGATAAGATCAATCCTCCTAAAATAGAGAAAAAAATACCAATTGAGACAATATTATTTTGTAATGCAATATAAACAGGACGTCTCTCTTGTGGTGCTATATAGATGATAAGGTTTTCGCTAGCAAGTCTATTTCCATCAATCGCAGCACCAACTATAAAAAATATACCCATATAGATCCAAATCGATCCACCTACAAAAGCTAAAGATATAGCAAAGAAGAACATCAATATTGTAATATTTGAGATCCTTTTATAAAATCCTAATGAGCTTAGCTTCCCCCAAATAATATTACTTAGCATTGCTCCAACCATTTGAGCGGTGATGATCAAACCTATCTCCTTTCCACCAAGATCTATAGAGTTTTGTGCATCAATTATGATAAAAGGAAGCGATAAAAGATAACTAGATGCAAAGAAAAAAGTAAAGATTTGCACTTGAAAGAGTTTATCATTTTGCAAAATCTCATACGCATTTTTTAAAAAAAGTCCAAAAGATTTCTCTTTTTTGGGCACCTCTTCTTTGATAGGTTCCTCAACAAGACCAAAAGCAAGGTATCCAAATCCCATCAAAAATGTACTTATAATAAATAAGATCCCATAACTTAAAGGTGCTTCAAAAGTAGAAAGTATATATCCAGCTCCAGCACCACTTAACAGTGCGCCAAATCCAGCAAAAAATTGCCGAATTGCCATTGTTTTACCTCTAAATTTATGGGTAAAAATTTTAGCTGTGATCTCTTTAAAATAGATTGTCCCAAATCCTGCAGAAAACGAAAAAGCAAATAATCCTAAACCAATACAAAACAGTGTTATCTCTTTATACTCATCTCCAAAAAGTATAATCGAAACTCCTATAAAAAACCAAGCGATAAATCTAACCAAAAAAACTCTTCGTAGGTATTTGAGCATATATGGATAACTTTGTGCTCTAAAAGCAGCATAAAGTTGGATAAGCACTACTCCCCCTTTTAAAAGTGCAGAGTAGAGTCCAACCAAAATAGCCCCACCACCAAAATGGGTAACAATAAGTGGTAAAATAGTGTGTGGTTCAGCTATCGTTGTTCCAATCGATAAGAAAAAACCATGAAGGACATTTTTATAATGATTGAGTTTTTTATCCATGTTTGTGTTTATGAAACCCTAGCCAATTGTACATATTTCTAATCACAATCAATAATACTAATCCATCAATCATACTTGCTAAAATAAAAGCATAATACTCATCTTGAGAGATCAATTTGTGTTGAAAAGCGATCATAGAAATAGCAACTAAAAATGTCAAAGGGATCGAAGCAGAAAGTGCAAAAAGGAGATTTTCCCTCCATTGTAAATAATTATAAAATGTTGCAAAAGAAGCCACAAGCCTTACAAATACGATTCCAGCTACAATATAGACAGCATTGTAAAATATATCTTTTGTGATCATATTGATATCTACTGTTGAGCCTGTGTAGATAAAAAAGATAGGGATAAAAAATCCAAATCCAATAGAAGATAATTTTTCAAAAAGCTCTTCTTGTGTATGAAAAAAGATTTTTAAAAACAATCCAGCTATAAATGCACCAAGTACAACATCGATTTTGAGATAGATCATAAGAGCAATAAGTATAAAAAAGAGTGCAAATGCAAATCGTATATCTTGATCAAGTCTATTCTCTTTTGGGATAATATAATCTCTTAGTTGGGGATGCCACCAAACAATGATTCGAAATAGTTTTAGGATCAACAATGTAGCAACAAGAACTGAAAAAAGTGTAATAACAGAGATAAGAAAATCAAAGCCAAATCCATACTCAAGCCAACCACTAAAAATCGTAAGTCCAAGGATCGAGAGTACCTCTCCAACAACTCCAACAGCTAGAGCAATATTGAGCCATTTTTCCTCTTTTCCGTACTCTTTGATAAGTACCATAAGCATCCCAAGAGAAAAAATAGGAAGAGCTAAAAGGTACAAAATACTCAGATCTAAAGTGATACAAATAATCGCTGCAAGTCCATAAAGAAAAGCAAAATACAAACTTACATTGACAGCTAGATCTTTTTTAACAATATTTGCTAACTTTAGATTCACCTCAAGTCCAGCTAAAAACATCAAATATAAAAGTCCAAGTTCTGCTAAAAGTGTTAATATCTCATAATGAAAAATAAGTCCAAAATACCCAGCAAACATCCCTAAAAATATCTCTACGACAACTGCTGGTGTTTTTATGATAGTTGCAATCATCGGGGAAAACATGATAATTGCACTGATTGTAATAATTAAGTAGATTTGTTCCATAAGGGGAAATTCTACTCTAAAGTTCGTTAATTTATCGTATAACTGATAACTAAACTAACCACTTCATTTTCAGCTAAAATATTTTTAGGTGGAAGAAGTGGAAAACTACTCTCTATAGCCTCTTTGACAGAGTTATGAAAGATTTTATTTCCCTCTATTAGTTCAAGTGATACAAGTTGTCCAAGAGAAGAGATAGTGAATCTTACTTTCATATCACACTCTATCCCCCTTCGAAGTGCATTTTGTGGGTAATATTTATGTTTTTCAATTGTATTTTTTACGAGTTGAAAATATGCTCGTTTTTTCTCTTTTATCTCCTCGTTATTTGTTTCTGATTTGATAACTTTTGGTGTATTATGAACAACTGCTTGAGCAACATATTGTGGTTTTGGCTCCACTTTTTGGACAATCTTTGGACTCTCTATGATTTGAGGTGGAACTACTTTTTGTTCTACTTTTTGTTCTACTTTTTGTTCTACTTTTGGAATGGTTTG
>CALMBI010000167.1 GCA_937860115.1 uncultured Arcobacter sp.
AAATTATGGTGTCAAGGGAGAGACTTGAACTCTCGACCTCCGGCTTATGAGACCAGCGCTCTAGCCAGCTGAGCTACCCTGACATCTCGTAATGAGGGTGGAATTATATAAAATAATTATTAAAATAAGTTTAAAAAGGAAGATTTTTATCTTACTTTTCAAATAATCGAAAAATCATAAGATATATCTTGCCATATCCTCATCTTTTACTATCTCTTCAAGCTTTTCTTTTACTAAATCTTCAGTAATTTTGATAGTCTCACCACTCTTTTCATCTGCATCAAAACTGATATCTTCTAAAACTCTCTCAATCACTGTATGAAGTCTTCTTGCTCCGATATCTTCAGCTTTTTCATTTGCATTGACACTCAGTCTAGCAAAAGCTCTTATCGCACTATCATCAAATTCAAGATTTACACCTTCTACTGCAAGTAGTGATTGGTATTGTTTTAAAAGTGAATTTTTTGTACTAGTAAGTATTTTATAAAGTGCTTCTTCATCAAGAGGATTAAGTTCAACTCTTAAAGGAAATCTTCCTTGAAGTTCTGGCAATAGATCACTAGGTTTACTTACATGAAATGCTCCAGCAGCTATAAATAAAATATGATCAGTCTTGATTTGCCCATACTTTGTGTGAACACTACTTCCCTCAACTATTGGAAGTAAATCTCTTTGAACACCCTCTTTACTTGGGTCTTGATTTTTGTGATTACTTCCTGAAGCTATCTTATCTATCTCATCAAGAAAAATAATCCCACCATTTTCACATCTTTTGATAGCTTCTTCTTTAATAGATTCTTTATCAAGCAAATCTTCACTTGCTTCAAGTCTTAGAAGTTTTTTAGCAGTAGCTATTGGAACATCTTTTTTGATCTTGTTTTTATCCATTTTCCCAAGCATATTATTAATACTTTCACTCACCGCACTCATATCCATAGGAAGATTGCTATCTATTATCTCTACATGTGTTTTTTTCGGCAGCTCAATTGTGATGATTTTCTCATCCATTGAACCATTTAAAACTTTCTCTTCCATAAGATTATATGTTTTGATAAAAGAATTTTGAGCCTCCTCACTTGCCCCTTTTGGGAGTGGTGGTACTAAGATCTCTACAATTTTTCTAGTCACTTCTTTATCTATATCTTCTTGAATCTTTTCTTCATACTCTTTGGTAACTAGATTGATAGCTTCATAAGCAAGATCTCGTATCATAGATTCTACATCACGACCTACAAATCCAACTTCAGTATATTTACTCGCTTCAACTTTTACAAAAGGAAGATTCATCATCTTAGCCATTCTTCTAGCTATCTCAGTTTTTCCTACTCCTGTACTTCCTATCATAAGGATATTTTTTGGCATTATCTCTTCTTGAATCTCTGGACTTAATTGCATCCTTCTGTATCTATTTCGAAGAGCTATTGCAATCGTTTTTTTAGCATCTTTTTGTCCGATGATATAATCATCAAGATAGGCTACTATCTCTTTTGGAGTCATATTCATAAATTTTCCTATATGTTTTCAGATTTTAAAGTTAAAAGTTTTATGTTTTGATTTGTATAGATGCAAAGTTCACCAGCAATCATAAGTGCTTCTTTCACAAGTTCATCTGGTGCTAAAGAAGAGTGTTTTTTCAAAGCCCTAGCAGCTGAAATTGCAAAATTTCCACCACTTCCTATACTTGCTAAACAACCATCTTCAGGCTCCACTACATCTCCTGTTCCACTTAAGATAAATATATGTTTTTCATTGAGTACAAGCATCATAGCTTCAAGTCTTCGTAACATTTTATCTTTTCTCCAAGCTTTCGAAAAACTTACAACCGCTTTTAGGAGATCCCCTTTTGTATTTTCAAGATGCTCTTCAAACATATCAAAAAGGTTAAAAGCATCTGCAGTGCTTCCTGCAAATCCAGCCAAAACTTTATCTTTATACAAAGTTCTTATTTTAGTCGCATTGTTTTTTAAAACCGTATTACCAAATGTGACTTGTCCATCTCCACCAATAACAGCCTTTCCATCTTCACTTTTATATGCAAGTATCGTTGTAGCATCAAACAATTTTCAATCCTTTTATAATGCTATTATATCGATAGTTAGACTTGCATTTTGTCCATGACCTAATTTACACTCAGCAGTAAAAATTCCAATTGTTTTAATAGGATTTTTTAATGAAATATGTTTTTTGTCTATATCAAGATTGTATTGTTCATGTAAGGCTACAGATATCTCTTTATTTGTAATACTTCCAAAAAGATGACTATTTTCACCTGTTTTATGTTTGATAGTTAGTTTTATAGCTTCTATCATCTCTTTTTGTTTTTTTGCTGTTTCTATCTCAGCTTCAAGCTTCGCTTTTATCTCTTTTTGATTCTCTTCCCATTCGGCTATTACTGCTGGAGTTGCATGTTTAGCAAAACCTTTTCCAATCAAAAAGTTTTTTCCATATCCATCACTTACCTCTTTAATCTCTCCCGCTTTTCCTAAAGTAGCAACATCTTTAATTAATAATACCTTCATATTTGTTTATTCCCCTTTTATTACTTTCCCTCTGTAGGCAATGATCCCTTGTTTGTAATTTGATACTTGTTTCCATCCCATATCTTTAAGGACCTCTTGACAATAAGCACTTCTACTTCCCGTTAAACAATAGACGATCACTGGCTTATCTTTTTGGTTTTCGATTTGTTCAAGTTGATTATAAAACGATGTTGTTGGGATAAGATAATCAGTCCCATCAATTCTTCCTTGTTTCCACTCCATCCACTCTCTGACATCTACTAGATTGAAATCAACCATACCAAGTGATCTAGCTTCCAAAAGTGACTCTATTTCATCTCCATCAAGTTGTGAATTCTTTAAAATTGCTTCACACTCCTCTTTTGTAAGTCCTCTTGAATGATTGTGCGCTACCTCTTCAGCTGCAATCTCTATTGCATTTGCTTTTGCATATTCAGGTGTACAAAAGATTCCACAGTGGCAGTGTCCATCTTCAGGGATCTCATGTTCGATTGCTGGTTTACATGGACAGATTCTATTATCAGCAGCATTTCTCTCCTCTTTTGTTTCCCCAATAACCATAAAACATGGACAATATCTTTTGTTATAGATAAGCTTATTTCTCGTAAGCCCCATAATGACACCTTCATTAACATCTTGTATTGGGTTATATACCCATCCTTTACTTGCACATACTTTATCTGTAAAGATTTTTGTTTTCTCTTGTTCATCTAAAAATTCTTGTGAATTCATATCAATTTTAATCATTTTTCTTTTCTCCTACTATATGTTTTTTGGTATTATTATCGTAAAACAGGCACCATAATAACTATTTTGATTTAATTCAAACTGAGTATTTTTTGCTAGTAAACTCCCTTTAAAGTGCTCTTCAATAATATTTTTAGACATTGTTAGTCCTATTCCAGTTCCACCTGTTTCTTCTTTTGTCGTAAAATGTGGATTGAAAATTCGTGGCATTATATCCTCAGGAATCCCACCAGCATTGTCATAAATCTCAATTTTGATGTTATTATTTTCTTCACTTACATCTATTTTGATAACTTTCTCATCAACACCACTTGTAAGTATTGCATCTTTTGCATTATTTAAAATATTAATGATAACTTGTGAAAACTCACGTCCAAATCCGTAACACTCCAAATCGTTATTTGAAAAATTTTTATAAATAATGATACCCTTTGCTTTTAAAAGTGGTTCGATTATAGATTCAATTTGTCTAATATTTTGTGCAATTTTAAAAATCACTTTAATCTTATCTTCTTTTAAAAAGTCTCTAAAATCATCAATAGTATCAGAAAGATAAATTGTTCTATTGATAATATTATCTAGTGAAGTAATAAATGTTTCATCATCCATCATCCCAACCTCTTTTTGAAATTTAAGACCAGTAGCTTCTGCATTAATAGCATTTAAAGGTTGTTTAAATTGGTGAATAATATTTTCAAACATTCCACCTAGCATGAGTAATTTTTCTTCTTGCGTATTATGAGGTGTAATTTCCATTTTAAAACTCCTTCAGTTTTGCTACAACATTTTGGATAATCCAATCTGGAGTTGAAGCACCTGCACTCACACCACAAAGTTTTTTCTCTTTAAACCAATCTGGATCTAAATCATTCTCATCTTCTACTAAATAGCTAGTGGTATTTTCTGCACAAATCATATAGAGTTGTTTTGTATTAGAAGAATTTTTTCCTCCAATAATTACCATAACATCTACCTCTTTTGAAAGTTTACGTGCTGCATCTTGATTTTCAAAAGTAGCATCACAAATTGTATTAAAGACTCTTACCTCTTTGTATTTTATGATAAGATAATTTACTATCTCCAAATACTCCTCTTTTTTTCTTGTCGTTTGGGCCACAGTTGCAATTTTGTCTTTTTTAAAGATGATATCTTCTAGTTCACTTGCCTTTAATACACAAGTAACATTATCATCACCATAACTCATTACACCTTTTACTTCAGGATGTTCTTTGTCTCCAAAGATAACAACACAATACCCTTCTTGCGTCATTTTTTTAACAATTTGTTGCGGTGTTGTTACAAATGGACAAGTTGCATTGATCACTTTTACATCTTTTGCTTTTAAATCTTTTAAATCTTTTCTTGGTATTCCATGCGTTCTTATGATCACTGTATCATTATTTTTCACTTCATCTAGCGTTTCATAAAGGTTAACATTAAAGTTATTTCTAAGACGATCTATCTCATTTTGATTATGGATAAGAGGTCCAAGAGTTGCTGCATTTCTATGCTCTTCAGCTATCTCTATAGCCCTTTTCACTCCAAAACAAAATCCATAGGCTGATGCTAATTTTACTTCCATAACTAACTTCTTAGAGATTGTAGTAGTTCAATAAAATTTGGAAATGAAGTATCGATACAAGCTGTGTCTTCTATATTCATATCACATAAAAGTCCAGCAATAGCAAAACTCATAGCGATTCTATGATCTCCATTTGAATTAATTGTAGCTTTATTTAATTTTCCACCAATAATTTTATATCCATCTTCATATTCTTCAAAATCAATACCACAAAGTGCCAGATTATTTACAACAGAACTTATTCTATCGCTTTCTTTTACTCTAAGTTCTTTTGCATTTTTTACAACACTCTCCCCATTAGCTACTGCCATTGCAATTGAAAGTGCAGGAAGTTCATCGATAAGCCAAGCAATGTTTTCACTTACTTCAACTCCTTGAAGTGGCGCAGATTCAACTATTATATCACCAATAGGCTCGTATTGATTTTCTTTCTCAAGATATGTGATCTTTGCACCCATTTTTTCTAAAATTTTATATGCTTCTATTCTTGTAGGATTGAGAGTGAGATTTTTAAGGGTAACTTTACTATTAGGAACAATTGCAGCAGCTACAGCAAAAAAGAAAGCACTAGAAGGATCTGCTGGAACTGTGAGATTGAGTGGTTTTAGTGGAGAAGTCACAGGAGTGATCTCAATCCAGCCATCTTCATTTGTTTTAATACTTGCACCCATACCATTGAGCATTCTTTCAGTATGATCTCTACTTAAAAGATCCTCTTTGTAGTAACTCGTTTCATCACCTCTTATTCCAGCTAAAATAAGAGCAGATTTTACTTGTGCTGAATCTATTGGAGAATGGTAACGGAATGATTTTAATTTTCCACCTCTAATATGAAGTGGTGCTTTATTTCCACCCTCTCTACCATCTATTTTTGCTCCGATATTTCGAAGTGGTTCAGCTACCCTTTTCATAGGTCTACTTCTAAGATATTTATCCCCAGTAAGTACAAAACTTCCATCAATTCCTGCTAGTAATCCAGCATACAGTCTCATTCCAGTTCCAGCATTTCCACAATCAAGAATATTATCAGGCTCTTTGAGTTCTTTTGGAGGAGTGATTTTGATAACACTTCCATCATCTTCAATCGTAGCCCCTAAAAGTCCAGCGATTTTGAGTGAATCCATAGTATCTTCACCTCGCAAGAAGTTTTTAATAACAGATGGTTGATCACTCAGTAAACTAAACATTGCACATCTATGTGAAATAGACTTGTCACTTGCAATATTATCGATCACCAAATCAAAAGGTTTTACTACTTTTTCAACATGTAAGCTCTTCATAACTACTCCTAGATCCTAATTATTATCGTAAGTTTAACTGTAATTTCTCTTTTAGATTATTTAAAATAACATCCATTATAGAAGTGATATCTTCCTCTTCTAAAGTTTTTGTTTTTGATTGTAGAACAAATTTAATTGTTAAACTCTCATTATCCCCAAGTTTTTCATCACTATAAATATCTACTATCGTGTGTGATTTAATCTCTTCAATATTTAAACTATCAATAACCCTTGCAATCTCACTATATGGCAAGTTTTTTGGAGCAACGATACTCAAATCCCTTTTTGAACTTTGATATTTTGAGATATCTGATGCTGTAATAAGTTGATTTTCAATTGCTTTAAAATCTATTTCAGCCACATACGTAGCATCACTAATATCAAAATCTTTTGCAACAATTGGATGTAATTTACTCAAAAATCCAATAATTTTTCCATTTTGAATAATATTTGCTGATTGATATGGATGTAAGAAATCGTTTGTGATATCTGTTTTTTCTAAAAGCTCAAATGAACCAATACAATTTGAAATCTTAGCCGCAAAACCAAATAGATCAAGATTTTTTGGTTTTCCAGCATTTGAGAGATTTTCCTCCTCACTATAACCACTCCATACAAATCCAATTTTTTTAGATTCATCTCTATTACTATCAAAAGTTGTACCAATCTCCATAAGCCCAATTGATCTATATCCACTTTTTTGATTTCTACTAGCACCCTCGATCAAATTTAGCAGTAATGTTGTTCTAAATGTGTTAAGATCAGATGTAATAGGATTTAAGATATCAAGTTGATCATTTACTACTGGAAATTTGTATTTTTCGAGTAATTCACGTGAGCTAAAGACATAAGTAGTCGTTTCAAAGAAACCATTTGCTATTGAAGCTGAACGTATTTTATTTTTTTTGATAAGATCATCTGAGATAATATTTGTTCGTTTTTCTTCAGCAATCATAAGTGGTTTAGCGATAATATTATCTATTCCTATCATTCTTACGATCTCTTCAGCAACATCAGCAATGTTTACTATATCATGTCTGGTATTTGGTATTTTAAATGAGATCGTTTCGTTGTTATTTTTCCCTTCAATAAATCCAAGAGAAGTTAAAATATTTTCGATAGTTTTTTTATTGATCTCTTGTCCAATAATACTTGCAATTACATTAACATTTACATCGATCATCTTATCTTCTAATTCTGTTAGATAATCAAGTTGACCTTTAAAGATCTTTCCACCACAATGTGATAAAAATGTAGAACAATATTCGATTCCAAAATCTAAATTAGGATTTGTACCACGTGAACTTTTATAGTACACTTCACCTGTTTTTTGTTTTGTAGTAAATACTTTCTGAGCCAATTTACTTGGTTCAAGATAAGATGCTTCTATTACTACTATGGGATCAGCTTGTGAAATGTAACCAGCTTCAATCCCAACAACACTTAATGGAACACTACCTACTACTTGAGCAAATCCATTTTCATTATCATTCACTTTTAAATGGATTTTTTCATCATAACTAAGAGCAATTGACTTAGAATAAATATTTAATGCCACACCTGTCGTATGATTGATATAAGCAAGAGCTGTTTCGATCTCGGTATTTTTAGTTATTTCTAAAATCGCAACTCTAAATTTGTGAACAAGAGGTAATATAAACCCTTCAATATCTACAACTTTATACACAAGATTTGTTTCAGATTTAGTGTTAAACTCCACATCAAGTATTCTTCCAATAGCACCAGAATGTTCATTTGTGAAGTGTTCAAACTCTTTTGGGGAAATATTAAAATATGCTGACAATTCTTTTACAATTCCTAAAATATTAAGACAATCTCCCCTATTTGGAGTAAGTTCTATCTCGATAACTTCATCATTTAAGAGTTTATAAGTAGAAAGTTCACTTCCAAGAACAAGTTCACCAATTGAATTATCAAGTGGTAAAATACCATCATTCATTTTAGGAAGCCCAATCTCAGTACTACTACAAATCATTCCGTTTGATTCGGTTCCTCTTAGAACTGATGGTTTAATTAAAAAATCTTCACCAAGTTTAGTACCTATAGTTGCAACTGGAACATATTGTCCTCGTGCAACATTTTTAGCTCCACAAACAATCTGTACTTTTTCATATCCAAGGTTTACTTGACAAATACTCAATTTATCAGCATCTGGATGTTTTACACACTCTTCAACATAACCAACTTTAATCCCTTTTGGAATTTGAAGTTTAGTGACACTATCAACCTCTAAACCTATACTATTAAGTGCTTTGCAAATATTTTCTGTAGTGATATTTGAAATATCAATAAATTCGTTTATCCATTCTCTTGTTATAATCATTTAAATTGTCCTAATAGTCTAATATCACTTTCAAAAAGGCTTCGTAGATCACCTATTTTATGAATAAGCATTGCAAATCTCTCTACACCAAGTCCAAATGCATATCCACTTACATTTTTGTATCCAACAGCCTCAAATACATTAACATCAACTATTCCACAACCCAACACCTCTAACCATCCAGTTTGTGAGCATACTCTACACCCTTTCCCTTTACAAAAAACACATGAAATATCAACTTCACTTGAAGGCTCAGTAAATGGGAAAAATGATGGTCTAAATCGTACTTCAACATCTCCAAACATATGTTTTAAGAACTCTTCCATCACATATTTAAGATTTGCAAATGAGATCTCACCTTCACCTGCAACTACAAGTCCTTCAACTTGATGAAACATTGGAGTATGAGTAAGATCAAAATCTTTTCTAAAAACAGATCCAGGTGCGATCATTCTAATTGGTGGCTTATTTGCAAGCATTGTTCTAATTTGAACTGGAGATGTATGTGTTCTAAGCACTTTTCCATCTTTTGTATAAAATGTATCTTGCATATCTCTAGCAGGATGATATGCAGGAAGATTTAATGCTTCAAAGTTATAAAAATCATCTTCTACCAATGGACCATCTTCTACACTGAAATTAAGATTTTGGAAATATGTGATAATTCTATCCATTGTGAATTGAACTGGATGCATCGCTCCAATTTTTGGATTTGCTACAAATTTTGTAACATCAATTTTTTCATCTTGTAATTGCTTATTAAGTGCATCTGCCATCAAAACAGTTTTTTTGGTTTCCATTGCATCAGTCAATGAAGTTTTTAATTCATTTAAATTTTTTGCAAATTCTTTTTTCTCTTCATTTGGAATATCTTTCATTTTTGCAAATTCTAAAGTTAAATAACCTTTTTTCCCAAAAAGATCTATTCTTACATTTTCCAATTCTTCTAATGAATGGATGTTTTCAATTTTTTCAAGCCAATTCGTATTCAAGTACTCTCCTAATTATCACTTTCTAAGCTTTAATAATCGGCGATTATACTTTAAAATTAATTATACTTAGGTTATACTAGCACTAATTGATACTATACAGGAGAGTGAAAGATGTGCATATTTTGTAAAATTGTACGAGGTGAAATACCAAATAAAACAATCTTAGAAGATGAAAATTTTTTAGCTTTTGAAGATATAAATCCACAAGCGAAGGTTCATATTTTGATTATCCCAAAAACACATGTTGACAGTTTTGATGTAATGGCACCAAAATTAATGGGTGAAATGACTGGATTTATTCAAAAAGTTGCATCGATTGTTGATGTGAAACATGATGGTTATAGACTTATTACAAATATTGGAAATAATGGTGGTCAAGAGGTTAAACATATCCATTTTCATCTCTTAGGTGGTGAAAAACTAGGTGCAATTTTATAAGCTTCTATTGAAATAAAAAAGGGGTAGATGAAAATCATCTACCCCTTTCATTTAATTTTATAAACAAAATTATTGTGACGTAAAACTACCCAAAGACATAAGTCTATTGTATCTAGCTTCATATCTCTCTTCGTTTGATAGTTTACTAACTTCAGCTACTTGAGCCAAGAAATAATCACCAAGAGCTTTGATGGCTTTTTCTTTTTCTCTATGCGCACCAATCATAGGCTCATCAATAATATCATCGATAAGATTATATTCTTTAAGATCACTTGAAGTGATTTTAAGCGCATTCGTAGCAGTTTCTACCATAGCTTGGTCTTTCCATAAAATCGAAGCACAACCTTCAGGTGAAATAACACTATAAACACTATACCTCATCATAGCAAGTCTATCACCAACAGAGATTGCTAGTGCTCCACCACTTCCACCTTCTCCAATAACAACTGATATAATAACGGTATTTGTATCACTAAGTTCGAACAAATTTCTAGCGATAGCTTCACTTTGACTTCTCTCTTCAGCACCAATACCAGGATATGCACCTGGAGTGTCTACTAAAAATAAAATTGGAATTTGAAATTTTTCAGCAAGCTTAACAGCTCTAAGGGCTTTTCTATACCCTTCAGGATTTGGCATACCAAAATTTCTTTTAATTTTATTTTTTACACCTCTTCCTTTTTGTTCACCAATCACAACACATTTTTGTGTACCAATATGTCCAATATAACAAACAATAGCTTGATCATCAGCAAGATGTCTATCTCCATGGATTTCATAAGGTTCACTCATTAATCCTCTAATATAATCAAGTGCATAAGGACGATCTGGATGTCTTGCTAATTTTAATTTTTGAAAATCAGTTAGATTTGAATATGTTCTTTCGATCTCTTGTTCTAATTTTTTTTCTAAAATTGCAACAGCATATTCATCTGCCTTAGTTTTGGCAACTATAATTTCATCTTCAATCTGCTTGATATTCTCTTCAAAATCTAAATATATTGCCATTTAACTACCTATTACTTCTCATATTTTTTTAAAATAACAACACCATTAGTTCCACCAAAACCAAATGAGTTACTCATTGCTATTTTTAAATCAGCTTTTCTTGCAATATTAGGAACATAATCAAGATCACAATTTTCATCAGATTCAATTTGATTAATTGTCGGAGGGATAACACCTTCCTCCATAGCTTTGATACAAATAATAGCTTCTAACGCACCAGCTGCACCTAAACAATGACCAATTTGACCTTTTGTAGATGTTACAGGAGGACAATTCTCAGCCCCACCAAATAATTCTTTCAATGCTGCCGTTTCATTTTTATCATTTGTCGGTGTTGAAGTACCATGTGCATTTACATAGTCAATTTTTAATTCTCCACCATTATTAGCCGTAGCCATCGCAACAGCTGCTTTCATAGCTCTTAACGGTCCATCCATTGTAGGGCTTGTAATATGATTTGCATCTCCACTTTCACCAAAACCAAGTACTTCAGCATAAATTTTAGAACCTCTTTCAAGTGCTGAATCTAATGACTCTAGCACTAAAGCACCAGCACCCTCACCCATTACAAATCCATCTCTATTTTTATCAAATGGTCTTGAAGCAGTTTTTGGATCATCATTTCTTGTAGAAAGTGCTTTCATTGCAGCAAAACCACCAACACCAGCTCCACAAATAGCACTTTCTGCACCAACTACTAACATCCTATCAGCACCACCAAGCGCAATTGTTTTAAAACCATCAGCGACAGCGTGAGTACCTGCAGCACATGCAGTAACCGCAGAAATATTTGGACCTTTAAGATTGTGTTGTATTGTGATAAACCCACCAAGCATATTTACAAGAGCCGAAGGGATAAAAAATGGAGATATTTTCCCAGGTCCTCTTGTATCACAAATTACAGAGTTTTTTTCAATATTTGATAACCCACCGATACCTGAAGCAGCAACAATTCCAAATCTCTCAGCAATATCATCACTTACTTTATTATCAGTTACCAGTCCTGCATCATTCATAGCTTCTTGAGCTGCATGGATTCCAAGATGAATAAATCTATCTGCTTTTTTAGATTCTTTTTTACCTAAAATTGCATCTGGATCAAAGTTCTTCACTTCTCCAGCGATTTGTGCTCCAAATGCAGATGCATCAAAAAGAGTGATTGTATCGATTCCACATTCACCATTTACTATTGCTTTAAATGATTCTTCAACATTTGAACCTAGTGAATTTATCATCCCTAAACCAGTTACTACTACTCTTTTCATTATTATCCCTGCTCCATTTTTATGTGTATTTTTATAAATTACCAAAATATTAATTTTTAAAACTTAAGTAATCTATTTTGAAAGTAATTAATTAAATTATTAATATAGAAGCCTATAGCTCCTATATAGTTAGAATTATTTATTTTCGTTGATGTAGTTTAATGCATCAGCAACAGTTAAGATTTTCTCAGCTGCTTCATCAGGAATTTCGATATCGAATTCTTCTTCTAATGCCATAACTAACTCAACAACATCTAATGAATCAGCACCTAAATCTTCAATAAATTTTGAATCTTCCTTGATACTAGCGATATCACAGTCTAATTGCTCAGCTACTACTGCTTTGATTTTTTCTAACATTTTTTTTCCTTTTTAAATAAGTTTCACAAAATTATACCACATATACTTAAAATTAACCAAAATTATACGTATAGTCCACCATTAACCTTTAAGATTTCCCCTGTTATGTAACTAGAATGATCACTCAAAAGAAACGCAACTGCATCTGCAACCTCTTTAGATTCACCAAATCTTCCTAATGGAATATTTCTTTCATAATTTTCTTTAACTTCAGGTTTAAGTTCATCAGTCATATCTGTTCTAATAAATCCTGGTGTAATTGCATTGTATCTAATACTTCTAGCAGCACCCTCTTTTGCAAATGCTTTTGTCATAGTATTTACTCCACCCTTACTTGCAGAATAGTTAGTTTGTCCAGGATTTCCCATCTCTCCAACAATTGAAGATATATTTACAACTGATCCAAATTTTTTCTTACTCATAAGTTTTAAAGCATCTCGACAACCAATAAAGGCTGATTTTAAATTTGCATTTATAACATCATCAAAATCTTCTATACTCATCCTTAAAGCTAATTTATCTTTTGTGATTCCTGCATTATTAACAAGATAAGATAGTTCACCATCAGCTTCCACGATTGTTTTAAGCATTTCAGCCCAATCAGCTTCAAGCGATACATCACCTTTAATCACTGCAGCAACGCCACCTTCTGCTTCAATAGCATCTTTAACTGCATCTGCAAGTTCTGGTTTACTTCTATAATTGATCCAAACTTTTAATCCATAAGTTGCTAAAACTTTTGCAACTTCTGCCCCAATTCCCTTACTTGCACCTGTTACTAATACATTTTTACCACTAAATTTCATTTTATTACCCCTTTTTGATTAATCTCTATATCTTTTTGTTAAATCACCATAATTTTCAATTCTTCTATCTCTTAAAAATGGCCACCATCTTCGTACATTTTCACTTCTTTGCATATCAAGATTACAATACAATATCTCCTCTTGATCTTCACTTCCTTTTACTAAAAGTTCACCTTGTGGTCCAAAAATAAATGAATTCCCCCAAAATTTTGTTCCAGCTAAAACATCTGAATCATCTTTCTCAAATCCTACACGATTCACAGTAAGCACTGGCAATCCATTTGCTACACTATGTCCTCTTTGTACTGCTATCCAAGCATCTCTTTGTCTCTCTTTTTCGTCATGAGGATCAGCTTCAAACCATCCAATAGCAGTAGGATATATAAGCATTTCAGCACCTCTAAGCGCCATAAGTCTTGCAGCTTCTGGATACCACTGATCCCAACAAACAAGAACACCAAGTTTTCCTACACTTGTTTTTATTGGTTCAAACCCTAAATCCCCTGGTGTAAAATAAAATTTCTCATAATAACCAGGATCATCAGGAATATGCATTTTTCGATATTTTCCAGCTACACTTCCATCTTTTTCAAAAACAACTGCTGTATTATGATAAAGTCCAGCAGCTCTTTTTTCAAAAAGTGAAGTCACTAACACAACATTATTTTTCTTTGCTACTTCACTCCAAAACTTAATATCATCTTCCCAAGAGAGTGCTAGATCAAAAGCATCTACACTCTCATTTTGACAAAAATAATAAGTTTGATGTAACTCTTGTAAAATAACTAATTTGCTTCCATTTTGGCTCGCTTCTTCTATCATAGAGATTGTTTTTTCAATTGTTGCTTCTTTTGTACCATAATATTTTTGTTGAATCATCGCTACTTTCATATTCACCCCTTATGCTTTATTTTTACTTTTTGGATATTGCATCGTTACACAGTGTAAACTTCCGTGTTGTCTTATAAGTGTAGAACAATCTATCCCTATAATATCTCTTTTTGGAAATGCTTTTTTAAATATATCAAGTGCTTTTTCATCATTTTTATCTTTATATGTTGGTACTAAAACTGCTCCATTGATTATTAAAAAATTTGCATATGTTGCTGGAAGTTTATCCTCACCATCATATTTTGCTTCAATATGAGGAAGTTCAATCAAATTGTATTTTTTTCCTTGAGCATTTGTAAAAGTTCCCAGTTCTTTTTCCATTAATTTTAATTGCTCATAATTTGAATCGGTTGGATCATCACATCCTTGATACATAATCGTATCATTTGATATAAGCCTAGCAATCGTATCGATATGACTATCTGTATCATCACCTTCTAAAGCACCACTATTAAGCCATAAAACTTTAATAGCACCAAAATAATCTTTTAGTTTTTGCTCTATTTGTCTTTGTGAAAATCTTGGATTTCGATTTTTTTCCATCAAACACTCAGTTGTAGTAAGCACAACACCCTCTCCATCACTCTCTATACTTCCACCCTCTAAGACAAAAGGTATAGATTGGTGCATATAAGCTTTAAGAATACCTTTAAGTTTTAGCTGCATTGTGATTTTATTATCTTTCTCATAAGCAAACTTTTTCCCCCATGCATTGTATTTGAAATCAAGCACAGTTGAAAAACCATTTACCTCAACCGTAATCCCACCAAAGTCCCTACTCCAAGTATCATCACTATCGATTTTTACAAATATTAAATTTTTATCATTTGGAAAAAGTGATTTTACATACTCTAAATTTTTAGCAACTATCAAACACTTTTGATATTTTCGCACAGCATTTGCAATATTGACAAAATTTTCAATGGCATCATCAAGATACTCTTTCCAATCTGTCTGCTCATGCGGAAAAGTCAATTGAACAAACTCTTGTGGTTCCCATTCTGCTGGTAATCGTAGACTCTTATTATCCATAATCAAACTCCTCTTTTATTATTCCAAACTCTAATATGCAATCTATCTGAATATTTAAACCCTTTTTTGATAGCAAATTCTATTACACTCAAACTATTTTTATCTATCATTTCTGCTGTATCTCCAAGTGGCATAAGATACACTTCACAAGGTGGAATTTGGGTTAAAATTTTCTCTATCTCCAAAGATGCTTGTGATAAAAAATCACTACTTACTACAAATTTCAAGTAGCTCTCTTTTACAAAATTTATGATATTTGTAAGAGTTCGTACATTTACCCTTTTTTCTAAACTCTCACCACTATTACTTAGCTTGACACTCATTGAAAAAAGTATCTTTTTTTGCCATTCTTCATCTAAATCAATATTGATTGAACCATTTGTTTCAATTGTGAGCTGATACCCAGCATCAATATAGTGCTTCATAAACTTCTGAAATTCACTATCTTTCCAATATAAAAGTGGCTCTCCACCTGTGAGAACTATATCTACTTTATAATTAGGGATAAGTTTATTTACCTCATCGATAAGTTTTTCTGCCGTGTCATATTTTTGCCACTCATCTCTAAAAGCAATATCACTTGCATGAAAACTATCACAACTACATTTTTTTATTCCACTTGGTGTTTCATACTCAACTTCAAACCCAGCACAAGTCATATTGCATTTACCAAATCTGACAAATACACTCGGAGTTCCTACTTTTTTCCCTTCACCTTGAATAGTTGGGCCAAAAATTTCATTCACTTCAAGCATAAACTGTACTTCTACTTTTTGGTGTTTCAAAATACTCCAAATGGGATACTTTTACCCCAATTTTTGCCATTTTTTCTCTTACTATCTCTAAAAGCCATGCTGAGAGATTCTCACTTGTAGGAACAAAATCAACGATAATATATCCCTCATAAAGTTCTTTAATATGTTGTGGTTCATTTTGTATCATATTTAAATCAGGGATTTTATACCCTTGATCCATTTTATGAAAATCTTTTTTATTTTTGAAGTGTGGGAGAAGTGTTTCAAAAAGAGGATCATTGATATCGATGATAAATTTATGATCGATCACATCATCGATAAATTTTTTAAACCAATTGAGATGTTTAAAATCAGTTACCATACCGTTATGCAACTCATCACTTTCAAGATGGACAAT
>CALMBI010000168.1 GCA_937860115.1 uncultured Arcobacter sp.
CAGGTTCTTTTATGAATGCCTTTTCTGTAATGATTATTATGTCTTGTCCATGTTCCACTATTTTGGCTGCTTCAACTGCAATAAGTGGTGGAATAGCAAATGGTGCAAAACAAGGCATCTTAATTAAAGGGGGAGAAGCATTAGAAAAAGTGAGTCAAAGTGAAGTTTTTTGTTTTGATAAAACAGGCACACTGACAACAGGAAAACCAATCATTAAAGATATCGTTACACTCAATGAGATAGATAGAATTAGTTTTTTAGAGCAGCTTTGTATCGTTCAGTACAGAAGTGAACACCCTATTGCCAAGGCTATTTTAGAATATTCAAAAAGTCTTCATATCACTATTGAGCAAAATGCAAATGTTGAAATCATTTCAGGGCAAGGGGTAAAATCAGTTTTTGATGGAAATGAAATCATTGCTGGAAATAGAAAATTATTAGAGTCACACTCTGTATCTTTAGAAAAATTTGAACACCAAACGATACAACATCTTGAAGATGGGAAAACAGTTGTTTATTTAGCAGTCAATGGAGAGCTTTTAGGGTATATCACTTTAGAACATCAAGTTCGAGAAGGGACAAAAAAGATGATAAGTGATTTACGAAAAAAAGGGGTTGAACATATCGCATTAATCACTGGTGATGAAGAGAAAGTAGCCCATAGTTTTGCAAAACATTTTGGCTTTGATACTGTTTTTGCAAATCAATCCCCTTACGATAAAGCAAATGCGATAGAACAACTCAAACAACAATACAAAAATGTTGTAATGGTTGGAGATGGGGTCAATGATACTTTAGCGATGAGTAAAGCTGATGTTGCTATCTCTTTTGCTGCTGGTGGTAGTCAAGCTGCTATAGAGGTTTCAAATATTGCTATCACTCACTCCCATCCTGATGATGTTGTCCATCTGTATGATTTGAGCAAAAAAACATTAAAAGTTGTCCATCAAAACTATTGGATAGGGACAAGCACAAATATTATTGGTGCCTTATTTGGTGCGATTGGAATGCTAAGTCCAGCAGCTGCTGGAGCTATACACATAGGACACACTGCAAGTATTATGGCAAATTCATCCAAACTTGCACTTTCAAATGATAATAAGTATTAATTTAGATTAAGCAAAACAATAGAGTAGAAAGAGAAAAATAACAAAAGAAGGGGGAAATTGTGGAGATTACAGCACAAAAAATTGTACAGATTGCATCTTATTTTAGTGTGATTGCACATACAAAGGGGCGATTAAGGGTAAGGGTAAATCCAAAAATTCAATCAGAAGTACAAAATGTCACTTTAGAAGATATAGAGAGTTTACCTTCAAAAATAAATGGTATCAAAAATATCAAAATCAATAAGATTATCGCTTCCGTTACCATAGAGTATGACCATTTAATATTCCCAAAAGAGATATGGGATGACCTTTTAAATGGGAAGAACTTAGATGAAGTTATCAAAATAATTGAAAAATTACAAAAGGAGATAGAATAGATGGAAATAAATTTTGATGAAGATTTGTTGCTTACAATGAGAGTTGATCCCACGTATGATGAACCAATTGTAAATCAAATCCTACGAATAGCAATATATGATGAGTTTCATGCTTATGAAAC
>CALMBI010000169.1 GCA_937860115.1 uncultured Arcobacter sp.
CCTTCATGTCAATAAATTAATGCTTAGTAATTTTTAGGCATAAAAAAAGCCTTAGCTAAAGAGTCTGGAACTCGCTAACTAAGGCTAAGTGGTGCGGACGGAGAGACTCGAACTCTCACACCAGTGGCACCAGCTCCTAAGGCTGGCGTGTCTACCAATTTCACCACGTCCGCAAATAAGTGGTACTCCCTGCACGATTCGAACGTGCGACCTACGCCTTAGAAGGGCGTTGCTCTATCCAGCTGAGCTAAGGAAGCTTGTAAAACTTTGGAATATTATCATACTAAACTTAAAAATAGATGGGGTAGATAATGGGGCTCGAACCCACGACCCTCGGAACCACAACCCGATGCTCTAACCAACTGAGCTATACCTACCATAAGTAAGTATTTTTAAATTTAAAACAATAAATGGTCGGAGTGAGAGGATTCGAACCTCCGACCCCCTGGTCCCAAACCAGGTGCGCTAACCAGACTGCGCTACACTCCGTACTTAATGAACACCATCATTTAAAATGGAGTGGAATTATAGTAAATTTTTTTGTATTTGTCAAGAGTTTTTGAAAAAATATTTTTATTTTCTAAATTTTAAAGTATAAATCCCTATTTCTAGGGATTTATAAAGACTAAAATTGAATTAGTCCATCGATAGGTGAACTAGCAGTTGCATATGGTTTTTTAGGAATTCTTCCTGCTTTATATCCGAGTCTTCCTGCAATTACTGCGTGTTTAAATGCTTCAGCCATAGCCATTGGGTTTTGTGCCTGAGCGATTGCAGTATTTGCTAAGATCCCTTCAACACCCAGTTCCATAGCAGCAGCAGCGTCACTTGCACATCCTAGCCCTGCATCTACAATAACAGGGACACTAACAGCATCTTTGATAAATGCAATATTATATGGATTCTGAATCCCAAGACCAGAACCAATAGGTGCCGCAAGTGGCATAATAGCATCAGCACCAGCTTGTTCTAATCTTTTTGCTATGATTGGATCATCACTTGTATATGCCATGATTGTGAATCCATCTTTTTTTAACACTTCACAAGCTTTGATTGTTTCAATTACATCTGGATAGAGAGTTTTTTGCGCATCACCAATCACTTCAAGTTTAATGATATCTATCCCAGTAGCTTCTCTCATAAGTCTAAATGTTGTGATAGCCTCTTCTGCTGTAAAGCACCCTGCACTATTTGGCAACAATTTTATATTTGTATCTTTAAAATAATCTAGTAAATTTTCTTCGTGAGGATTTGTGATATTGACTCTTCTTATAGCAACAGTGATCAGTTCACTTCCACTTGCTAGTGTTGCTTCCCTTGTAGTTTGGAAATCTTTATATTTTCCACTCCCAACTATCAATCTACTATTAAATTCATATTTACCAACTTTTAATATATCAGCCATTATAACCCTTTAGTTCAATTTTTGGCAAATAATAACGATGATTTTCTTTTATTTGGCTTTTTAGAGTTTCTTAATTTCTTCTATTAAATCTTGAGGTTTCATAGAGTAATCATTCTTTTGATAATTTATAGCGGCAAAACTATGAGCTAAACTTGCAACAATAGCACTTTTTAATGGTGAATACCTCTGTGCAAGCAAAGAACCAATAAGTCCACTTAAAACATCTCCACTACCACCAAAACTAAGTCTTGAGCTACCAAAAGGATTAATATAGATAGTATTTTCATATGCGATCAAGCTATTTGATCCTTTTAAAAGTAACACTATATGTGGATATCTTGTACTAAATTTTTCTACATACATAAATCGATTTTCTTGTAACTCATTGACACTTATGGTTCCAAGCCCACATAAAGTATATAGTGAACAAAACTCTTTTGGATGTGGAGTAATCACGATATTTTTTTGCTCCAAAATCTTCAAAATTTTCCTATCATAAAAAAGATCTGCATCGATGATCTTTGCAATTTCATTATTAAAAAATTTTTCATCAATCCCTTTCCCTAGCCCCATTCCAATAGCTACTGCAGTTGTATTTATTGGCAATGTTTCATTTTGCATAATATGTAAAGGAAGATTTTTATCATTTGTTATAGCACTTACAAGTCCAACCCCAAAAGCAAAGCCCGCTTCACATGATAAGATACCTGCTCCCCTTTTTTCACCAATAATAACCGCAAGATGACCAAAAGTGCCTTTATGAGCTGTAAGTGTTTTTCTAAATGGGAGTTCCATATCTTCTTTATCTAAAAGATAGCAGTTTGTATCTGTTTCATAATTGTCTCTTGAGATTCCAAGATCGCCCACTAAAATCTCGCCAGTATAATCTTTCATACTATCTTCAAAAAGTCTTTTTTTGAGTGCCCCCATAGTTATTGTGATATCAGCTCGAAATGGTTTTGTTGGAAAATCACAAGCAATTTTGTAGCCATTTGTTTGATTTAACTTATCTATCAAATTTTGCATTTCGTGATCTAATTTTTTATTAAATCCACTTCCAAAAAGTGCTTCAACTATCACATCATATGAATTTTGTAGTTCATTTACTATTTTTACACCTACTTTGGTTGCACGATCAATTTGCGCTAAAGCCATTGGAGATTTTGGTTGGAGCGCAACATATAATTCTACATTATAGTCATTTGCAAGTATTCTTGCTAGTGTAATCCCATCTGCCCCGTTATTTCCGCTTCCCACTACAATCAGAAGTGAACTTTTTTTTGAAAATTTACTTTTTATAACAAACGCTATAGAAAGTGCTGCATTTTCCATAAGGATATCTTCTGTTAAAGAAAATAATTCATAACACCTTTTATCAAGAGTGCCTACTTCATCAAATACTTTTTGCATTATTTTTTCCTAAATTTCCATCCATCTTTCTCAAGTATCTCAATGATTTTTTCTTTTTTATCACCTTGAATCTCTATCCATTCATCACTTATAGTTCCACCACACGCAAGCTTTTTCTTTAAAAGTGAAAGTACCTCTTTTTTCTCTTTTTCGCCTATTTGAAATCTACCCACCAAAGTAACTGGTTTTCCATTTCTTTTTTCAAAAGTAAATACAAGCTGATGTTGATTTTTTGAAATCATTGGATCATTTTTACTTTCTATCTTAGTTTTTTTTGTATCATAGCTCTCTTGATCTAATTTAGCACCTATAGTAAACATTTTATAATTTTTCCTTATAACTTAAAGTTTAATTCTGTATAACAAAATAATAACATTAAAAGATTAAATTTATAAATTGTTTGCTAGAATTCACGCCTTAATTTTATTAAATATTTCCAACAAAGGTAGCAAGTTCTATGTCTATTATGATAAAAAAACGAAACGGTCGAAAAGAGATCTTAGATATTACAAAGATTCAAAAACACACGATTGCAGCGACAGAGGGATTAGACGGTGTAAGCCAAAGTGAGCTAGAAATAGATGCTCAAATTAAATTTATTGATGGTATGAGTTCAAGTGATATCCAAGATGCACTTATAAAAACAGCTGTTGAAAAGATCGATATCGATGTACCTAACTGGACATTTGTAGCTTCTAGATTATTTTTATATGATCTTTATCACAGAGCTGGAAAAGCAACTCATGGTATCAAAGGAAACGCATACGGTCATCTCAAAGACTATATCGCAAATGGTCAAAAAGAGGGGCGAATTATCCCTGAATTAGAAAATGGATATGATCTTGATGATCTCAATAGTACACTTGTACCTTGTAGAGATAAACTTTTTACATATCTTGGAATAAAAACACTTAATGATAGATATCTACTAAAAAATTCTAAAGGGGAACCGATAGAACTTCCACAACAAATGTTTATGGGAATTGCGATGTTTTTGGCTCAAAATGAAGCAGACAAACAAGAAAAAGCAAAAGAGTTTTACCATGTTATTTCACAATTTGAAGTGATGCTTGCAACTCCAACATTATCTAATGCTAGAACAAACAGACACCAACTAAGTAGCTGTTATATTGGATCAAGCCCAGATAATATCGAAGGGATTTTTGATGGATACAAAGAGATGGGACTTCTTTCAAAATTTGGTGGAGGAATCGGATGGGATTGGAATAATATCCGAGCTTTAGGTGGAGTTATAGACAACCACAAAAGTGCAGCAGGTGGAGTTGTACCATTCTTAAAAATCACAAATGATATAGCACTTGCAGTTGATCAACTTGGTACTAGAAAAGGAGCAATCGCTGTTTATCTTGAACCATGGCATATGGATATCGTTGATTTTATCGATTTAAAGAAAAATAGTGGGGAAGAGAGACGAAGAGCTCACGATTTATTCCCTGCACTTTGGATAAGTGACCTTTTTATGGAAAGGGTATTAGCCGATGCACATTGGACATTATTTGATCCTTATGAAGTAAAAGATTTATCAACTTTAAGTGGCGAAGCATTTACTAAAAGATATGAAGAGTATGAAGCTAATGAAACTATTACAAAAGACCAAATGAAAGCAAAAGACCTTTGGAAAAAAGTTTTAACTTCATATTTTGAAAGTGGTAGTCCATTTTTATGTTTTAAAGATAATGCAAACAAAGCAAACCCAAATGCTCATACAGGATTTATTAGAAGTTCAAATCTTTGTACAGAAATATTCCAAAATACAGAACCAAACTACTATAAAGTAAAAATCGAATTTAATGATGGTTCAGTAAGTTTACATGACGAATTTGAGGATGTAACGGTTGATAGTGGAGTAATAAAAAAAGCAAATAAAATAACTGCCTTAGATAAAATTGGTGGAAAACAAATTTTTATAGTAGAAAAAGAGAAAATTGATGGTAAAACAGCTGTTTGTAATCTTGCATCTGTAAACTTAAGTAAAATCAATACAAAAGAGGATATCGAAAGAGTTGTCCCTATTGCTATGAGAATGCTTGACAATGTAATCGATCTTAACTTCTATCCACTCAAAAAAGTAAAAGTAACTAATAATGCAACAAGAGCTGTTGGACTTGGAGTAATGGGTGAAGCACAAATGGTGGCAGAATCATTTATCCACTGGGGTTCAAATGAACACTTCAAAAAAATTGATTCTATTATGGAAGCGATCAGTTACAACGCTATCAAAGCATCATCAGATTTAGCGATCGAAAAAGGAAAATATCCAGAATTTGATGGAAGTAATTGGTCAAAAGGAATTATGCCACACGACCACTCACCAAAAGCTGTTGATATATTGATCGATAGAGATCTATTTGATTCAAGTTATGACTGGGATAGTTTAAGAGAAAAAGTAAAAAAAGATGGTATGAGAAATGGATATCTTATGGCTATAGCACCAACATCTTCTATCTCTATTTTAGTTGGAACTACACAAGCTATTGAGCCTGTATATAAAAGAAAATGGTATGAAGAGAATCTTTCAGGACTTATCCCTGTAGTTGTACCAAATCTTAGCCCATCAACATGGGAATACTACAAACCAGCGTATGAAATAGAGCAAACAGATCTTATCAAAGCTGCGGCAATTAGACAAAGATGGATCGATCAAGGACAAAGTACAAATATCTTCATGGCTCTAAATAGAGCAAGTGGGAAATACCTTCACGAGATCTATACATTAGCGTGGCAATTGGGGCTTAAATCAACTTATTATCTAAGAGGACAATCACCTGAAGCAGTAAAAGAAGTAGCAGATAGAAGCACAGAGTGTGTTGGTTGTCAATAAACAAGGAACAATAATTTATGAGTAATATAGAAAAAAAAGTAATCTATAACCCAGATTCAAAAGAAAATATCAACGATAGAAGAACATTTGGTGGAAATCCAGATGGTATGATCAACTTTACAAGATGTAAATATGAGTGGGCAACAAAACTTTGGGATATGATGGAAGCAAACACTTGGTTTCCAAGAGAAGTACAAATGACAGGTGATGCAAAGGATTATAAATTTTTAACACCTGCAGAAAAAAGAATGTATGATTTAGTTCTATCTCAACTTATTTTTATGGATAGTTTACAGACAAACAATCTTATGGATAATATCAATCCATATATCACTGCACCAGAAATCAATGCATGCCTAAGTAGACAAAGTTATGAAGAGGCAAACCACTCAAAATCGTATGCTGTTATGGTTGAATCTATCAGTGATAATACAGATAAAATCTATGATATGTGGAAAAATGATGCAAAACTAAGAGAAAAAAACAACTTTATAGCTGGAGTTTATAAAAATCTAAGTGGTGATATAACAGATGAAAAGATTGTTCTTGCTATGTTTGCAAATCAAGTACTTGAAGGGCTCTATTTTTATTCAGGCTTTGCTGCTATGTATGCACTTGGAAAATCAGGAAAAATGCTTGGTTCTAGTCAAATGATCAGATTTATCCAAAGAGATGAAGTAACTCATCTTTTGATGTTCCAAAATCTTATCAATAGCACAAGAAAAGAGAGACCTGAACTATTTACACAAGAGCTTGAAGCAAAAGTAAGAGATATGTTTAGAACTGCTGTTGATTTAGAAGCTTCGTGGGGAGCATATATCACTCAAGGACAAATCCTTGGTTTCACTGATAAGATCATCAGACAATATATCGAGTATTTAGCAGATCAAAGACTTGAAGCTGTTGGTTACAAATCAATGTACAATGTAAAACACCCTATCCCTTGGGTTGATGGATATGCATCATTTAATGATCAAAGAACAAACTTTTTTGAAGGAAATGTTGTGAACTACTCAAAAGGTTCACTTGATTTTGATGATTTCTAAGAGATGAACTTAGTTTCACTTCAATTTATAACAACTAATAACTTTGAAGATAATCTTCAAAAGTTGGTTGAACTTATCAAACAAACTCCAAATAACTCGCTAATTCTTGCACCAGAACTTTGTCTTTCTGGATACTCTTATGAAAGTATGCAAAATGCTGCTGATTTTACACTTCATGCTATAGAGATTTTAAAACAATTGGCTAGTAATAAAATCATTTCACTTACTATGACAACTAAAATTGATGAAAATTATTATAATACTCTTTATATTTTTTCAAAAAAGAAGATAGTACATACTCAATCAAAACATCACCTTTTTCCTCTCGGTGAAGAAGAGAAATATTTCACAAGTGGTAATGCAGAAGATATAAAATTAATCGAAATCGATGGTCTAAAAATAGCTGCACTTATTTGTTTTGAACTTAGATTTACTAATCTTTGGGATAGAGTAAAAGGTGCCGATATTATTCTTGTTCCAGCAATGTGGGGAAAAATACGAAAAACCCACTATGAAACTCTCACTCAAGCACTTTCTATCTCAAATCAATGTTATGTGATAGCAAGTGATAGTGCAAATAAGGATATGGCAAAAGGGAGTGGAGTAATAGATCCATTTGGAGATTGTTACAGAGATGATTATGCTGAAATACTTGCAAAAAAATATGAGCCTTCACTTATAAAAAAAATGAGACGATATATCAATACAGGGATAAATTAAATGGATCAAGAAGCACAAAAAAATAAAAATAATCCACTTCATGGAATAAAGTTAGAAGAGATTATCACGACACTTCAAAAGGCTTATGGTTGGGAAAAATTGGCAGAAAAATTAAATGTAAATTGCTTTAAAAAAGATCAAAGTATCAAGTCATCTCTTACATTTTTTAGAAAAACACCTTGGGCTAGAACAAAACTAGAAAATATCTATATTAGACATATTCAAAAATAACTATACAAGATGAGGATCAATAATCCTCATCATCGTTTTCATAGAAATCATCAGACTCTTCATCCTCTTCATCATCAAATCCGTTAATACCATAGAGTTCATCCTCTTCCTCTTCTAACTCATCTTCTTCATAATCGAACTCATCTTCATAATCAAAATCATCATCCATCATAATTGACCTCCTTATTGTATTATTTGATGATTTTATCATCTTAAAATTTAATCTGTCAAGAGGTTAGTAACAAAAATAATGAGCCAATAGAAAATAATTGTAAATTTTAAGTAATTTGTCATATCGTGCTGTCATAAGATTAAAATTTTAAGAATATCTTGTATAGTAAATAAGTATAATAACACTATGACAATAAGTAACAATATAAACAACTATCAAATAGATAATTCAGCTAGCAATATTTTAGAAAAAGTAGCTGCTGGCTTAGAGATAAACAAAGCGAGTGATAACCCTTCAGCACTAGCTATCGCTGATCAATTAAGATTACAGTCAAATAGTATTTCTCAATCGATCGAAAATGTTAATAGTGGAATAGCTTTAGCAAACATAGCTGATAGTGGACTAACTCAACAAAAAACTATCTTAGAAAATATCCAATCAGAGATACTAAAAGCTAATAATGGAACACTTAATGAAGTTGATAGAAATAATATAGCAAATCAAATCGATAGATACATAGATCAATTTAACTCTATCGCAGATCAAACAAATTACAATGGTAAAAATTTGCTCACAAGCACAGGTGATGAAACATTAGATGATCTCTCAATTTCAATGGAAGATTCATTGGTTGAATTAAGCTCAGTAGATACAAAAAGTATAACAAATTCTCTCTCATCATTTTTAGAGCAATTTGCTACTGATAGTGATACAAGAGATAATATGCTAAATGCTCTCAATGATAGTATCAGTCAATTAAATTCCTATCAAAGTGATTTTGCAAGCGCTTCAAATCAACTAGAAAGCACTATCAATAACTATCTCTCAGCACAGACTAATATCTCAAATGGAGAGTCACAAATAAGGGATCTTAATTATTCTAGTATACTTGAAACATTTAGTAAAGCAGATATACAAGCACAACTTGGATCATTTATCCAATCACAAGCAAATGCATCAAGCGCAAGAATAATGCAACTACTTTCATAAATATTTTATAAAACACAAAAAGGAACCTCTTGAAAATAGTTATTTTAGATAGATCAACACTTGGTAATGATATGAATTTATCGATTTTTGAAAAATATGGAGAAGTAACCTCTTATGATGTTACAAAAAAAGAAGATACAAAAGAAAGAATAAAAAATGCAGATATCATTATTACAAATAAAGTAGTTCTTGGAAAAGATCAACTTGAAAACTCTAGTGTAAAACTTATTTGCATAACAGCTACTGGGATGAACAATGTAGATCTAGTTTTTGCAAAAGAGAATAATATCACAGTTAAAAATGTAGCGGGGTACTCGACATCAAGTGTAGTGCAAGTAGCATTTTCAATGATATTTCATTTTATCTCAAAACTCAACTATTACAAATCATACGTAGATAATGGCAATTGGGAACGATCTGCGATTTTTACCCATCTTGATGAGCCATTTTATGAATTAGATGGAAAAAAAGTTGGTATTATAGGGCTTGGTGAAATAGGTAGAAATTTTGCAAAAAAAGCAAAAGCATTTGATTGTGAAGTTGTTTACTATTCAACGAGTGGACAAAATACAAATCACGAGTATAATAAAGTTGGGCTTGATGAACTTTTGAGCACATGTGATATCATCTCTATCCATGCACCTTTAAATGATACAACAAAAGATCTTCTTCATTATGAGAATATGCAACAAATTAAAAATGGTGCAATACTCCTTAATCTTGGTCGAGGTGGGATTATTAATGAAGCAGATCTAGCAAAAATCATTGATGAAAAAGATATCTATTGCGGGATCGATGTAGTCTCAGTTGAACCAATAGAACCACAAAATCCACTCTTAAAAGTAAAAGATAAAAATAAACTTTTACTCACTCCACATATCGCTTGGACAAGTGTCGAAGCACGAACAAGACTTGTGGAAAAAGTAGTTCAAAATATAGAAGAATTTATAAGATAATTAGAATTTACATTTATGATTTATTTTAAGTTTTAAATGGCGACCCCAATAGGATTTGAACCTATGTTATCAGGATGAAGTCCTGATGTCCTTGGCCACTAGACGACGGGGTCATTTTAAGGGATGAAATTTTAGCTAAATAAAACTTAATCTTATTTAGCTCCATAAGCTTAGCTTAACTGTTTATTTTATCTTTGATCTCTTTAGCAATCGCAGTTATTTTTTGGATTTTTTCGTTGTTTGAAAGAGTATCATCGACAAGATGTTTTACAAATGCACTTCCAACGATAACCCCATCGACACCTTGAGCTTTCTCTTTAGCAGTGTTTTGATCGACACCAAATCCAGTATACAATGGAGTGTTTGTATATTTTTTCACATTTTTGATAATGTTTGAAAGATCTTCACTTTTACCACTTCCAGTGATTCCAGCATATGCTACAAGATAGATGAATTCTTTACTACCTGCAACTAGTCTTTTGATTCTCTCTTCACTATCAGTTGGTGCTACAAAACTCACTATTGACTGATTGTATTTAGAAAAAATATCTTGATATCTTTCAGATTCTTCAAAAGGAAGATCAGGGATAATTGATCCTTTCACTCCATATTCTTTCCCTTTTTCTAAAAAATTCTCAACACCATATCTAAAAAATGAGTTCATATAGCCCATCCAAAAAGTATCCATATGTGGAGCAATTTGTGAAGTCACTTCAAAAAGATCATGTAATTTAAATCCATTTTTGATTGCCATTAAACTTGCTTTTTCTATAATGGGTCCATCTGCAACTGGGTCACTAAATGGGATCCCAAGCTCTAATATATCAACTCCATTTTCTTTCATAGCAAGTGCTAGATCTACCGTAAAATTGTTATTTGGTAAAGATGAAGTTATAAATCCTACTAATTTTTTCAAGTTAATAATCCTTTAGTATTGTTTGGGTAGGATTCTAGCATTAAAATAATAAAGGGTTGATTTATGAAACAAACTATTGGTAGCATTCTAAAGGCTAAAAACAATAGAAAACTAACTGTTATAACTGCATATGATGCACTTTTTGCTAAACTCTTTGACGAAGAAGTTGATATCATTTTAGTTGGTGATTCTCTCAATATGAGTTTCGCTGGAGAAAATGATACTTTAAGTGCAACACTTGAGCAAATGATTTATCATACAAAAGCTGTATGTTCAGGTGCAAAAAATAGTTTTATTATCTGTGATATGCCTTTTGGAACATATAGTAATGAACAAAAAGCACTAAAGAATTGTATTAAAGTTTTTCAAAAAACAAATGCAGATGCTGTTAAAATTGAGGGTGGAAAAGAAAAAGCTCACATCATCAAAACTCTTACTTCAAATTCGATAGCTGTGTGTGGTCACATTGGTCTTATGCCACAAAATGTAAGAAGCGAGGGTGGCTATAAAGTAAAAGGAAAAGATGAAGCTAATATTACTTCACTTATTGAAGATGCAAGAGCTATTGAAGCTGCTGGAGCATTTGCTATTGTTCTTGAGGGAGTAAAAGAAGATGCTGCAAAAATCATCTCTGAAGCTATTAGTATTCCAACAATTGGGATAGGTGCTGGGTCTTACACCGATGGACAAGTACTTGTTTGGTCTGATATGCTTGGATTTTTACATGGAAACTATCCAAAATTTGT